>DMNE01000111.1:0-6624 GCA_003453735.1 Nitrospiraceae bacterium
ATCCGCTTGTTGCCGGCGAAATCCCAGCAGGCGAAACGGTAGCGATGTGCTATTATCTGTTGCTGACCTACATCAAGTATCAGACAAAATACGGTTTCTCGTTGCTACAGCTCAGTCGCGTTATCCGGGAAATGCTTTTCGAAAGGAAGGCCCTTACTGATATGTTAACCCTGATGCCCGAAGACTGAAAGTGGAGGGGAACAACCCCTTCGGGGAGTTCTATTTTAACCAGATACGGTAATGATGGTAACTTATGATCAGAGAGAGGGTAGTGGGGGGAACCCGTATGGACAAGAGCCAAAGTCAAGAAAGTAGCTTCATGAACGTGATCAAACCATTCGTAATCTCGCTACTGTTTATTCTTCTATTTCTCAGATATCTTTATCCCGTTTCTTCCGGGCGGGATACCGATATCTTTTGGCATCTGAAGACCGGAGAGATTATATGTCATGAGCACCATCTTCCATCTTCCGACCCTTTCACGTTTACCCCCCAGGACCCCACGCGAGAGCGGATTATCTTAAAGTCTTATTGGCTGGCGGATCTTATTCTTTACGGTGTTTATAAAGCATGGGGGTTTGCAGGATTGGCGGTGCTGCGGTCCGCGTTACTGTGCCTGACGGTCTTCTTCGTCTATAGAAGCCTCCTCAAGAGGGGGTTTTTTGTTTCGGTCATCTTATCGTTGATCCTCGGTTTTGCCATAATGCCTATGTCTGCAATAAGACCCAATTTGTTCTCTTTTTTCTTTGCAGCAGCGATGATTCTCCTTATGGAGAAATACAGGGAAGAACAGGGAGCAAGATATCAGGTAGGTCTCGTTATCGTGATGCTCCTCTGGGCAAATATGCACGGCGGCTATATCGTGGGTGCGGGGATCCTGATGCTGTATATGCTTGGAGTGGGGATAGCGGCTTTGCCCCCTCTGAGAAATGAAAAGAGTGCTAAAGTATTCTTGCCCCTGAGTGTAACTGCGGGGGCTGCCATAGGCGCAACCCTTATAAATCCCTTGGGCGGTAGTCTTTTTTTTGATATAGGAGACAGATATATGGATCCGGCAAACAAGCTTTTGGTTTCACGCATTGAAACCGAAATGGGACTTTTCAGATCCGTAGCACAATATCCGAATGAAATGGTCTTGTTGTCTCTCATCGTTGTCGGGGTTATTCTTGTATATACGGCACTAAATCTCACGAGAAGGAGAGCTGGACCGGCTGAGACCCTTACCGTACTTGCTCTTTTGATTCTTTCTCTTATTTCTGTGAGGGTGCTGCCTATTTTCATGGTTGTCGGTTTAATCGTGAGCGGTGGTAAAGGGCATTATCATATGTTCTCAGGGAAGACAAGTAATTGTGTCAGAGGCGTGGCAGCGATTCTGCTTGTGGCCATTCTGGGTTTTTTGACGTATAAAGAACTTCCGAAGGCCTCTCCCGGTGACCTTGTCGAAACCGACTCCGTGTATCTCAGAATGGGAGACTTTTTGGACAGGAATAGGATCAACGGTAATATGCTCAATCAGGAATTAATGGGAAATTTTATTATCTATAGACTCTTTCCTAAATACAGGGTGTTTACTGATTCCCGATACATAAACGTGGATGTCTTTTTTGATGCCCTCGATATGTTTTACGCCATTAAAGCGCCTACAAATCAGAAAGATCTTCACTATATGGACAGCCTGACAGAAGTATGCATCAGGAGATTGAAAGGAGACGACGAGGAACACTATTTGAACGAGTACTGGAACAGTCTTCTGGAAAAATATAAGATTGACTTTTTGGTGGGCAGGGTCACTCATCCGAGAAGCGGACAGCTGTTTCCTCTATTCTTGAAATTAATGCGCGATGAAAGCTGGAAGCTTATCTATCTGGACGGAAATGCTGTTATCCTGGTCAAGGACAATCACAAGAATGACGAAATCATCAAGAATTTTCCGCCCAAGGATAAAAGTCTCCTTTATGATGAAGCAATTCGTGAGAACATTAACAAGCATTCTCCCACTGCTTATGAAACGTTGGCCTATGCATTTTTGATGAGGGGAGATATGAGGAATGCCGAGATCTTTGCCAAGAGGGCATTACTAATGAACAACAACCTGAAAGTTGCACGGGCCTGCCTTCAATTTATTTCTCTGCAGGCCAGTTCATCCCACCCATCTTATCCCTTCCCAAATTAGTTCCTTTTGAACCCGATGGATTTACCCATACCTCTCCTGTCCATAGCGACATCGTGCTTGGAAATCAGCACGTGGTCGAACTCTCCAATCGCCTTTCCCTCAATGAGAGCTACAACGTGAGACCGTACTGCACGTTTCGCTTCCCTGAGAGATTCCAACTGTGCCAGAACTACTGCCGCATCGGGAGTAACCGTCACCATAAAGTGCAGTTTGTTTTCCGAGACGATTTCAGAAGCAATGTAATGCTGTATGATTTCGGCCTTCTCCTCATTCGTGTAATCTGGCACCTGTATGACGGTACAGCGGTCACAAATATATTGGGGAATTGCGTTAAGATCATTCGCCGTTGCCATAAAGAATACCTTCGAGTAGTCTACGGGGATCTCGTAGAAATTGTCTCTTACCGCGTCTGCCTGCTGGGAGTCAAACAACTCTGCCAGGAGATAGATAACATCTCCAGCGCTCGACCCCCCGGCCTTGTCTATTTCATCAAACAGCATTACGGGATTTGAGCATCCCGTTCTGATTAATTCCTTAATCAGAAGGCCCGGTTGTCCGCCCGCCCACGAGGAACTGCTCCCTTTATAGACCGCTGTATCAAAGCTTCCTGCAAACGAAAGACGTGCAAAAGGCAAGCCGATTGCATCTGCTGTTGCCATAGCCAAAGCTGTTTTCCCTGTGCCTGGCTTGCCGACCAGTAGTATTGGGTCCGGCCGCGCTGCACCATGTGAATGAAAAAACAGCACCAGGTTTTCGATTATCTTTCTTTTTGCGACTTCCATTCCGAATATCCTTTTCGCAAGTCTTGTCTTTATGGTCTGGATGTCATGCTCAACAGGCTTCACAACACCAAACGGAATAGAGGGGAGACATTTCTTGACCATTTGGTATTTAAAGGGGTCCTTGCCCTTGTCAATGTGTATGGCGATGATCTCGTCAGATACCTGCTTGCTGACATGCCCGAAATGATAGAGGAGCTTCGCCCATAATGGCCGTTTGACCGTATCTTCATCCATGCCCACCCGGTCAAACTCTTGTTTCAGCCTCATTCTGCTTCCCATGTCTTTGAGGGAATTGAATCCCTCTCCGATAGTCTCAAGGCACTGCTCGCTATTGAGTTCTATACTGCTCTTATAAATGCTGACCTTTTCACCTTTGTCATGGCCTAGCTTGGTCGTTATTTCTGCTAAGATCGCCCGTTCGACATCATTCATGAGCTGGTACACGTATTCATGGCCTTGTGCGCAGCAGTTGTTCTGGTCGCATCCATTGCCGCTGTGACCAGATCGGCACTGCTCAGGCACAGTCTCCTCCTCCGCTTTGGCGATGCCGAGCTTGCCAACGGTAGTGTCTATCAGATTGACGTAGTTGACGAGATCCCTCTCCAGAAGGCAGGTGAGTTTCTCCATAGTCTGCTTAACGTCTTTCTTGGCTGGACTTCTCTGGGTTTGGTCCAGGAATTGTTCATAATTGATGAGGTCGTTATAGATTTCCCAGACGATAAGCAGCGTTCCCATGGCAAGGGCATCTATGAGGCTAACCTTTCCTGACTGGGTTTTTGCGAAATCATTCAATGCTGAGAGGTGCGATGTGATATCGATGACAAAATCCCTCTGGAATTTCATGTTCTTATCCGAGAAGTAGAGTTCCAGGATCTCCGCTATTTTTCCATGGGCTCCCTTGATGTGTGAGATCATGGCAGCCGAATTGCTTTCCCACTCCCGCTGTTCCATCTCCTTGAGGAGGCTGCTGAAAACTGTTTTCAGTTCTGGCTTTCTCTTTTCCTTTCTCATCGTCCTTCACTCACCCTTACAGTGCAGGGAGGAGTGGAGCGGTTCACTTTTTCCTTGCACGTTCCCTTCTTTCCGTAACACTCTTTCTGCCCCTTTTCAAGGCTTAGCCCTTAATTATGTTATCGGACTTTTTAGCAATAACTTTAACTAAAGCTCAGTCTGGATTCTCCGCTGACATTGAGCTAACCCATTGAAAGTAAAACAAGTTGTGCTTGTTGTGGTCATGAAGAACGTCTTCGTCACAAACAGGAGCCGGCCGCGGGCTATACCGCCGGGGGAATCATACCGGGACGNNGCCGGGGAATCATACCGGGACGGCACAAAGAAGAACCCCCAATGGATAAAAAATCTAATAAGTAGCCCGCACGCTATTATTCTGACTATGAAATGCCGTACTATTGACATGTATCACATCGAGAAATCAGGGCCATCATAAGATATCTATGACCCTATACCAAAAGACGAATCCTCCGGCAGATGGACTAAGTGGCTATGCGCCCTTTTAGTCGTTGCCCGTGCAATAGATTTCAAAACCGTTTTACAGATGACACAATTATGGTATAATAGTTACTATAATATAATAATATGTTGTGGCGTACCAGAGGAGGTAACCATGCAGAACCCATTCCACTTCAGAGAACTTCCCGTTGAGGCGCCATTTTGCAACAGACAGGTGGAGATAAAAGAACTCCTCTCTCATGCCTCAAATGCAGCCAATGTTGTTCTGTTTTCCCCGAGGCGCTATGGAAAAACGTCACTCGTAAAGAAAGTACAGCAACAACTGAGCAAAAAAAAATTGGCTGCGATATATATGGATTTCTTTGGGATAGATTCCGTGGATGATATGTCCGCAAGGCTGGCGTCCCGTGTCTTTAGCTTCTGCCATGGAAACGAACCGCTTTTCAAGAAAGCCATTGGGTTTCTGTCTGTCTGGAGACCTGTCTTACGTCCAGACCCGGAATATGGCATATCATTGACTGTAGAGCCAACTGCCCGGAAAAAGGGCGTTGAACTACTTGAGGACACCCTTTCAGGTCTCGGCAGATTTATCAAGGACTATCGGAGAGGCTGCCATATAGTTTTTGATGAGTTTCAAGAGATTGTGGAACTGCGGGAGTCTCTGCAGGTCGAGGGTATTATGAGGAGTCATATCCAAACACATGCTAATGCTTCATACTTCTTTGTCGGCAGCAGAAGGAGAATCCTCAACGACATATTCAATGAAAAGAAAAGGCCTTTTTATAGAAGCGCTATAAACTACCCTTTACCTCCCCTGCCGTCTGAGGAAGCGGCAGAGTTTATTCTTGAGCAGTTTAGAAGATCCGGAAAGGTCTGCCCTCAAGCAATCGCGACCAGAATAGTTGAGGCCGTCAGGGGATATCCTTACTACATACAGAGGATCCCGTATTCCGTTTTCGAAATAAGCGGAAAGCGGATCACGGAAGAAGACTATACGAAAGGATTCAGGAAAGCTTTAGAGGGAGAACGGCCGGTATATGAGGCATTGCTTCAGTCACTGTCTCTGCAGCAGATAAAGATCATTTCCGCATTAGCCGATCAGGTGACGGAGAGCCCGTATTCTGCTGAATATATGGCTCGCCACGGCCTGGGGTCCGTTGGTGGATTACAGGGAGCACTGAAGAAGTTAATGGAACTCGATTACATAGAACAAGACCGTGGGGTATTTCAGGTTGTAGATCCTGTTTTCGGTATTTGGCTGAGGCATCTTAAAGAAGGGAGCTAAGTCCTCCCACTACTGATTCTGTCATTTTTTACTTCAAGCCCAGCACATCCTGCATATCGTAGAACCTTGAGGGTTTGCCGTGCACCCAGAGGACAGCCTTCAAGGCTCCTCTCGCAAAAGTATCCCTGCTGGACGCCTTATGGGTTATCTCAATTCTTTCCCCAAGACCGCCAAACAATACCGTGTGCTCCCCTACAATATCCCCTGCCCTGACGGTCTGTATGCCGATCTCCTTTTTCGTCCTTTCACCTATTAATCCCTTTCTCTCATATACAGCCACTTCATCGAGGTTTCTGTCCACCGCCTGTGCAATCACCTGTGCCATCCTCATGGCCGTACCGCTCGGGGCATCCTTCTTGAGCCTGTGATGCGACTCAATAATCTCGATGTCATAGTCATCACCCAGGACCTTGGCGACATCACCCAAAATCTTTAATAAGAGGTTCACTCCGACGCTCATATTCGGAGCAAGAACAATAGGGACGTCACTGCTCATCTTCTTTACAGATTCCAGGTCGTCCTTAGAGAATCCTGTTGTTCCAATTACCATCGCCTTTCCCTTCTCCGCAGCGACCCGGGTATGTTGCACGGTGGCACGCGGGGATGTAAAGTCAACAACAACGTCTGCCTTTTCAATAGCTGCTTCAAGCTTGCCGGTCAGCCTTACCCCAATCTCCCCCATTCCTAAGAGCAGTCCGATATCCTTTCCTATCTGTTCATGTCCTTCCCTCTCAACCGCACCGACAAGGTTCAGGGTGGGATAGTCCTTTGAAAGGGCAATAATCCTGCTGCCCATCCTGCCCGTCGCACCGGTAACAACCATATTTGTCATAGCAAATTCCTCCTCATTATCTCAATGGTCATGCTCTTTCGCGGTTTTCTCTTTTTCCTCTTTTGCCGTTTCCTCTTCCGTC
>DMNE01000111.1:6764-8387 GCA_003453735.1 Nitrospiraceae bacterium
TATCGTACCAATAAGAACAAGAAACGGTGTTATGATAATCATCGGCTCAATCCTCTGAATAAACAATATGTAAGCAAAGAAGAGCTGCGCCAGATTGTGAGAGAGCGCTCCGATCAGGCTCAGTCCGACAGGTCCGAACAACCTGGGGGATACAGAGAAAAAAAAGCCCATAGCGAGTGTGCCTGAGATCCCCCCTCCCATGCTCAGGATAAAGCCAGGGCCGAGGAATGAACCGATGAAAATAGAGGCCAGGGTAACCCGTATCAGGGTCACCATCATCGCCGCTCTAAACCCATAGAGCTCGAGAGTTGTAAGCGTTATAATGTTAGCAAGGCCTGCCTTAAGCCATGGTATCGGCATAGGGATAAGGCTTTCAAACCCGTGCAGGGCAAGGGCATAGGCGGAAAGGAGAGCAATACGGCAGTTATCCTGTGATTGCATCGAGCGCTCTGCCATCAGGCCTCACACCACCTCCTACAACCACTGAAATCCTATTCGGAAGACAGATTATCACGCCCCTGCTTACCCAGCCCTCTTTTTCACAGAGTTTATTAGGGCAGGAGGCATCGATAACCCTGACTTTCCTCTGCTTTATCTCCACCGTGAGATGACCGTAAGGACTTTCGACCTTCACTGTCCTGTCGGCACCAAGAGGATATCGATACATGGCCTTGCCTTCAACCTCGATACTCACTTCGGCGGCGTGAGGGAGGACTTCATTTACGAAGACAACCCCGAGGAGGGATACGCATAAAAGAGTCNNAACGCAACCTTATCCCTCATTCCTCAGCCCGAAGGTCATAGCGATATTTCCGTCCTCTTCCACAATCGCTCCCTCAAATCCCCTTTCTTTGACCATCTAAGTCCTTTGCTGGCGCGAAACAAAAACGGAGATAGAAAACAAAGCGATGACGCCCTCGTCTTGGCAATTACCGTAGCACCCCGCCGCCCCGGACATGAATGAAGAGGACTGAGAAGCGGCACGGAGACTGTAAACGCAGTGAGGCAAGACGCGCTGTCTTTCTCTCCGCCACTCAAGCTCTTCCATCATGCGACACCAACCGGGGCTGACAAAGAGAGTTTTGGTCTCAGGAATCTCCCCGTATGGGAATGCGGATTGACGCCCACATCTTCAGGGGTTCCCGATGCGACCAACAAGCCCCCTTTCTCTCCGCCTTCGGGGCCGAGATCGATAATAAAGTCTGCTGACTTTATGACATCAAGGTTGTGCTCAATGACAACAACAGTGTTGCCCTTGTCAATAAGACTATTCAATACATCGAGGAGCCTCTGGATATCTACGAAGTGAAGACCCGTAGTTGGTTCATCAAGGATATAGAGTGTATTGCCCGTGGACCTTTTCGCAAGCTCTCTTGAAAGCCTCAACCGCTGAGCCTCGCCCCCTGAGAGCGTCGGGGCAGGCTGCCCAAGCTGGAGATAACCAAGCCCAACGTCCTCAAGCACCTCCAGCTTCTGTCTTATCACGGGTATCGAGCCGAAGAATTCAAGGGCCTCGGAAACGGTCATGGCAAGTACCTCGGAAATATCCTTACTTTTGTAAAGGACCTTAAGGGTCTCGTTATTATATCTCTTCCCTTTACAGACATCGCACCGGACATAGGC
>DMNE01000111.1:8406-11376 GCA_003453735.1 Nitrospiraceae bacterium
GTAAATCCTCGCACCCTCGATTCCTGGACCTGCGCATACAATTCCCTAATATGCGTGAAAACACCGGAATAGGTTGCCGGATTGGAACGGGGCGTTCTGCCCAATGGCGATTGATCGACGCAGATGACGTTGTCTATCTTCTCGATGCCCCTGATCGACTGATGCTTTCCTGGGTTAACGTCACTGGAATGGAATCTCTTCATCAAGGCCTTGTAGAGAATTTCGATAATCAATGTGCTTTTACCGGAACCTGAAACGCCCGTCACGCAGGTAAGCGTTTTGAGGGGGATAGCCACGTCAATACCTTTCAGATTGAACTCGGCTGCGCCCCTGATCTCGACATAATCAATCGGGCGCCTTCTCGCGTGAGGTAACGGGATAGAGAGATCGCCCTTCAGATACTTGCCCGTGACGGACTTTTCATGAGACTGGATGTCAGCGAGTGACCCTTCCGCTACAATCCAGCCGCCTCTTGAGCCCGCCCCGGGTCCCATGTCTATGATATAATCCGCCCATCTCATAGTCTCTTCATCATGCTCGACGACGATGACGGTATTTCCGGCATCCCTGATAGACGAAAGACTCTCTAAGAGCTTCGAACAGTCTCGCGGATGTAGCCCGATGCTCGGCTCATCAAGGATATAGAGCACTCCCGTGAGAGAAGAGCCCATCTGGGTTGCCAGCCGTATCCTCTGAGCCTCGCCTCCCGAAAGCGTGAGGGAAAGTCTGTCAACGGTGAGATACCCGAGACCAACCTTTATCAGGAAAAAGAGTCTGTCCCGCACTTCCTTAAGGACTCGGAAGGCTATCAATCGCTCCCTTTCGGTTAATGTAAGATTATTGATAAAGGAGATCGCTTCCTCCACCGTGAGTCTCGAAAACTCACCGATGTTCTTGCCCTGTATTTTCACACTCAATGCCTCGCTCCGAAGCCTCATACCGCCACAGGACCTACAGTATCTCAGCTCCGTTATGTCCTGAACATCCAGTTCCTCTTCGCCGTTCTTTATCCCTGAAATGCCAAGCCCCTTACAGTGAGGGCATGCTCCGTACGTACTGTTGAACGAAAAGAGCCTGGGGTTTATCTCGGGAAAACTCGTGCCGCACTTTTGACAGGCCATTATCTTGCTGTAATGGATATCCTTGCCTTTATCGACGAGATTGATCACAACCGTATCGGTATGCCTGAGGGCGATTTCGATGGCACTGTTTATCTTTTTTTCGATACCGTGCTTTATGATCAACCTATCTATGACGATCTCTATGGTATGCCGTTTGTGTTTTGCGAGGGATATCTCATCGGTGAGGTCAACCATCATGCCGTCTATCCTCGCCCGCAAAAACCCCTCGCTCTTCATCTCGGCAAGTTCTCGCTTATATTCGCCCTTTCTGTCGCGCACGATAGGCGCAAGGATCTGTAATCTAGTTCCCTGCGGCATTGAGACAACCGAGTCAATAATACCCTGGACGTCGCGGGTAGCTATCTCTCCACCACAGTTAGAGCAGTAAGGCTTCCCTATCCTCGTGAAGAGGACACGCATGTAGTCATAAACCTCGGTGATGGTCCCCAAAGTGGAACGGGGGCTCTTCGTAACCGTTTTCTGGGTTATGGCTATGGATGGAGAAAGACCCTCGATAAAATCAACATCGGGTTTCTGGAGCTGCTCGAGGAACTGCCGCGCATATGCAGAGAGGCTCTCGACGTACCGCCTCTGCCCCTCTGCATAGATTGTGTCTATAGCAAGGGAGGATTTTCCTGAACCGGACGGTCCGGTGACGACAATAATCTTCTCCCTCGGAATGGATACGTCGATATTCTTAAGGTTGTGCTCCCGTGCTCCCTTGATGATAATATGGTCCCGCATGACGATAACCTATTACTATACCCTAAAGAGCACAATGCTTTCTACTTTGCGTATTTCTCCATGAGGTACCCCACTATCAGCTCCACCCTTTCGGAGAGTTTGTCAGGGTCAGGGTCTGTACCTTTGTTCATGTAAGTTGCAGGTTGCAGCAGCTCCATCTGGGCTCTTAGTGCATCATCAGCCTTCATAGAGGAGAAAAAAACAAAGGGAGTCGCGGCAATCTTCTGCTGCGACTCAATCGCCCTGATGGTTCTCGCAGCGGTGATACCGTCCATAACCGGCATATTCAGATCAATGATCGCTACATCTATGGATGCGCGCTCGGCGACTAACTTCGTGAATGCGCTTATCAGCTCAAGGCCGTTCTCAAAGGCGCTCACCTTTGCAGAAAATTTCTCGGTCTTAAGCACATTGGTAATGATAGTCCTTATAAACTGTGAGTCCTCAGCAATGAGCGTATACCCTTCGCTGCTCCTGGGCGGTTCCCAGAGTTGCTGCACATCGAGGACAAACCCGCAGTATGCGCAGGTAAGTTCTCTCTTCTCGTATCTCTCTACAAAATTATACGGGACGTGCTCTCCGCAGCACAAGCAGTACTTAGTATCCTCCACACTTCACCATTACTCATTATATATGCAGTTTCCTGCAATTTCAAGCACGCATCATCAGTTTTCTGTTAACAGAAAGCCATAAGGTTGCCTACCGCTTTTTGCCTTTTGAAGCCCTCCAGCAAAAGGTTGTCTAGGGATAGAGATCTCCTTCGAGAAGCTCAGCAAGATCATGATTGAGCTTCAAGAGGCGGATGTCATAATNNTCATGGAGGAATCCATGGCTATAAAGAAAATAAAGTCCCCTGCGGTAATCATCGCGGGCAGCGGCATGTGCGAGAGAGGCAGGATCAGGCATCATCTGAAGCACACTCTCTGGAGGTCTGAATGTAGCGTTATATTCCCGGGCTTTCAGGCGCGGGAACCCTCGGGGTTTTTCAGCCCATGCTGATCAGAAAGAGCTCCTTCAATAGCTTTCTGCGTACGAAAGCACTCCAGAGGTCTTTGTGGTTCACGGCGTAGAAAACACATCTTCATTGATTTTCATGAAAACAAAT
>DMNE01000166.1:0-594 GCA_003453735.1 Nitrospiraceae bacterium
GCTTGCGCTCCGTGATGTCGGTGGCGATATGAATGATCTTTTCGAGATTCCCCTGTTCATCGAGAACAGGGGTGCACGAGACCGGGAAGATGTTGCCGAGGGCTTCCACCTCCATTTCGGTTGTTTCCAAGGGGCCAGCTTTTAGCATCTGTTCCATCGGGCACTCTCCCGGGGGGCTGTCCTTCCCATGAAAGATCTCATAACACTGCTTGCCGACGATCTCATTATGGGGTGTGCGTGTCAATTTTGCGCTGGCATTGTTTGCTGCGACCACTTTATGGCGCGGGTCGAGAATAATAGCAGGATGGTCTATCGCATGGAAGATGGTTTCCCATTCCTGCTGCGGAGGATTAGGATCAGTTTGTGCCCATATTGAGGATTTTGTTGCCTTTTATCCTTCATNNTTTCTAGATGTAACTGTTGCCGCCATCCCTTGCCAAGCACAGGCAAATCCTACCGCTTTGTGCCGGTGAGGTTATCGCTTGACCTGATTCTATCTGACTCCAGCTGACACTAAAAAAAAAGACAGCCTTCCATTAGTTACCAAAATATTATGTTAGATAGTACCGTCCCAAAACTCGCCAGATGCAGGCT
>DMNE01000166.1:719-849 GCA_003453735.1 Nitrospiraceae bacterium
CCAAGTCCTCGGTCGCCTGGATAGTCTGGCGCTCGGCGGCCCTTGATTCCTTTTCATACATCGCAAACGCCTCGCGCTGCCTACCTGCGGTCAAGAGCGACAGAGTGCGCTCGTTCAACGCCCTTGATGC
>DMNE01000166.1:960-6843 GCA_003453735.1 Nitrospiraceae bacterium
CGGTGGCAATCATCTGTCGCTTGTTGTTTACTAGCACGATCCTGACGAGGTCTTCATGAAGGGCGCTCATGTTCATGATCGCAACCGTGATCAGCACGGCCATCACTACCAGGATCGCTCCGAAACCAAGTACAAGCTTTCTTCCGATTTTCATATTTTGCAATACTTCACCCATAATTCACCATCTGAATGGCTTCAAGAGTCACTCTGAAGCCATGACCATTGTATCAGACAAATTGAAAATGTATAGGTTGTGTATAAGCTTCATAAGGTATCATAGACTTAATATCCAAAATCCCCTCCAAAAGTGATAGCTAACAAAGTCTGTTAAATATTTTATACCAAAATCAGAAAAAATTTTAAAGGGGGCAGTATTGTGTTGGAATAGACGGCAAGGCACGCTGCTGCCTTGGTGGGAGTCTGCGAGCGACGGAAAAAACGGAGCAGTCTGCGCTGACGGGGTGGGTCGGAAGCAACAAAACACAAACGATGTTCCACCAAAGATTTCGATTACTTCATCGAGCCTAGCCTTTTTTACTACATGTGAGGAGTTCAATCAGAAACACTGAGTAAGTCAAAAAACAGGCGGTGCTACTTTCGTATAGTACTCAACAAACTTATGGGAAAGGCATAGGTATGCAGCAGGGAAAAGCCTTACATATTCCTTCCTTATTGCCAAAGGCAAAGCTCCGTTCATCACTTCATTCCGACATTCTTGTGTCCCTGATCAGACCATTTTTCACCCACGTATTCCGCAATTCTGCAAAGGCTCCAATAAAGACTCACGTTCCCACTGATCCCTGAGTGGTCGTAGAGTGCTGCGTCCTTGCCTTTTCTATGGTCTCAAAGCCAGTTGTTGTCAATATCCGATCGAAACTGATTTCAGGGAGCACCGACGCCGTGTCAAATACCGAGAGTATTTTGTTGTATTCATCTGACCGGTGATGGCGCGCCAGGTCTTCTTCACTGCTCCAGCATTCCTCAACTATGATTACGTTCTCCAAATCTACCTCTCGGTAAATATTGGAGCTGACACAGCCCAACTTAACCCTGGTCTGCTGTCTAACCGCCCTGAGAATTTGAAGCGCTTCACGCAGCTTTTTGAAAGGAATCATTATCCTTGCTCTCGCATGAATCATCTGCGCCTCACCAGGCTCACGAGCTTCATCAAGTCTTTTCTTCTCCGCGACCTCGTTCATGATCTGCCCCTCTTTTGTGTTAGAACCATAGGCTGTTTTCGATTGCCCGCCTGGCTCGATCTTCGTAGATTTCCGAATTATATCATAAATGTTTTCATTTTGGACATAGCTGACTTCAAGATTCTAGAGATACGGGCTACGGGAAGTTTTCGAGTTCGGCCAACCTGACCTATCTCCACAGTGCGTACTACTCCTTAAATGTGCATGTCGTAGAAAAGCGAGGATATAATCAGAAATTTGCTCTCGTCAAAAGGTTGGCTGTGTGTGATGTAGCGCTGTGGACTACCCAAAAATGGAATGTTTGTCGCGAAGGGAACTGTTTATATTCTTTGAGGTATGGTGGCAGGTTTTACAGCAATAAACGTCTGTCCGAACTACTGCGGAATTTCTATGAAAGTCCTTCCAAAATGCGAGTATTTTTTTGGACTTATTGGATTTATTGGATGTTTAAAAGAAAAACTCGGAAGCAAAAACCTATGAAGGACAGCAGTGTTAGGGAGCAGAGCACCTAGTTCGTAAGCAGCAAGTAGTTTGAGCCGCCTCCTCGGCTTCCAGCTTCATTTTGGGTTATCTAGGTTCGCGTAAGGCTTCCAACAGCTGAGATCTGCAATTCTTTAATTTTTCTAATATTCGTCAGAATTCGTCCGACTTGTGCCCAGAAAAAGTTCTGACTCTTCAAAATTTTTCGCGTGATTCTCCATGATGGTGAGTAAAAAATAGCCACACAGCCCATTATTTAATAGTCAAGATCTAAACTCTTATTGTTACAGGCCGTCTTATATGGTCAAGGGAATTTTAGAGAATAATTTGAATGTGTCCCCATAGATTATCTCGAAAATGAGGAAAAGTGAAATGATTTAAACGTCATCATTTTTCCAGGGACGCAGCACGATACAGAAACATCTCTATTGTCAACAGAGAAGCGGAGGCAGACCTCTCTATCGTATGCTGCTAATTGTCACATTTATGTTTTTCTAAAATTTACATGGGCTAACGTGATGGTGACGATAGTGATCTCTATCGTCAAACCTATTCCTCTCGTTCCTGTCATTCCTGTCTTCAAAACTGTCGGAGGCAACACTGTATGCGTTCTCAGCTCCGGTTATATGAAAGGCATTGCCCGCCTGAACCACCCGCATGTCCGATCCGCCGGCAGTCCTCAAAAAAAAGTTACCGCTTTGCGACACCACCGTCGTACCGTTTCCGGCATGGGTAATCTCACCCCTTACGTTCTCGAAAATTTCGTCGCCAGCCTTCTGTATTTCAGCAGAAGACGACGACTGTACCTGGATATTTGAGGTAGCGGTCATCACAGAAAAAGCGGTTCCCTGCGGTACACTAAAGCCAACGCTCCCTGTGCTCAAATGGACGATATAATTTCCCTTTGAGCCGTTGATCTCGAATGCCGAGTTTTTTGCCACAGTCATCTTCGTACCGTCTTTCAAGATGACAGACATTCTGCCGTCATTTGACCTGAGACTTACTCCATCACCAATGGGATACGTCTTGTCAGCAACGGAAAGCCAATGGTCATTGATCTTCATCTCGGCCTTGCCTTTCACAGCAACTTCTCCGACAATATTGAAGGGAAAATTCAGCGAACCAACGGAGGGTTCAAGGGCAAAGGCTATCTGCCCGCACGGCACAAAGGATATTGTCAGCACGGCCACAACCGCAAGAATATGGTACCAACGAAAAC
Source organism: Nitrospiraceae bacterium (assembly GCA_003453735.1). GTDB lineage: Bacteria > Nitrospirota > Thermodesulfovibrionia > Thermodesulfovibrionales > UBA9159 > UBA9159. The sequence continues at coordinate 3,859 of DMNE01000166.1, forward strand.
ATTCCATAAAAAAACCCCCTTTTCGATTAGATAGGAACTTAGTCTTTGGTATAGCGTATCCTTCGGCAGCTCGACCATGCAAACCTAATTCGGCATCCGGAGCTTTCCGCCCCCTCCTCACAAAGGGTTTGGCTTTATCCAGGTTACTAGTTCTTTTTAGCACATCCATGAGCGTTTGTCAATTTAAGATATGTTCTCGTTTATAAATTTGATCTCTTGCATTTGACCTGTCGGCCTGCCGAGATTGTCGTGGAAAGGCTGTGTTTCAGGAATCCGGGCCTTTCCAGAAGGATGAAGCGGCTGTTTTCGTGGGTTGGCAAATCCCTCATCAAAAGAAAGCTTCTGAGTCTGTCAGAAAGGTACGGGCTTGAGGTCACCTATACGAATCCAGCTTACTCTTCCCAGGAGTGGTCGGTCTGCGGTTATGTTATTATAGCGCCCTGTATAGTTAGACAAATTTCATTTTTGCCAGTTCTTCCTACTCTTCATAACTGAATGTAGTTCTCACAAGCCTATTTCATCCACTTGGTACATCAGTTGGCACTCAGGGGTATCATGAGATATTCCAAGTGTGATACAAAGCCTCATAGTTTGAGCCAATTCATGGAAGCAGGCCATCCCGAGTGCTGCAATGTTCGGATGCTCCGCCTTTAGCCTTCTGAGGAGCTTCTCCTGGTCTGTCGTTATAGATGTGGGTTTGTATTTCTTAAGTAGCTGGCTGCCGAGACGAATGAGCCAATACTCTGTGTAACCCATACACTCTATGTCTGCAGGGACAGAAATGCTGCAGAGAGTTACAACTCAGAGAAAAACCGTGCACAGGCGCTTGCGGAACCCTCAAGCCTATGATAGAGTGTGTTTGTCGGCAGCGACACTCAGAAATGATTCTTTTTCTTCTCGCGCTTGTCGCTGTGATTGTCATGACGAATAGTGAAAAGAACTTTGGCATGGAGGAGGCGGGTATGAGTAGCGATGAAGGACATCGGTGTACATGTGGAAAAGGACTGACCCGACGCCAGTTCCTCACCTCCGCAGGGGCAGGGGCTTTGGTTGTTGCCGCCTCCGGCCATCTTGCAAAAGAACGCGAAGCATCGGCAGCTGTCATTAAGTCGGGAGAAGGAAGCAAGATAACTCTTCTAATCAACGGCAAACAATTTCACATGCTCGTAGAGCCGCGATGGTCGCTCCTTTATGTGCTGAGGGAAGAGCTGGGCTTCACTGGCACAAAGGAAGGCTGCGGCCGCGGCGAGTGCGGAGCATGCACGGTATTGATTGACAGCGTACCGAAGTACTCCTGTATGACCCTCGCCGTTGAGGCCGAGGGAGTTGAGATTACAACGTTGGAGGGATTGATGAAGGGAGAAGAGCTCGGGCTGGTTCAGAAGGCGTTTGTTGAGCATGATGCCTTCCAGTGCGGATACTGCACGCCTGGCCAGATCATGGCAGTGGAGGGCCTCCTAAGGAGAGAGCTCCATCCGACTATTGAACAGATCCGGCAAGGGGTAAGCGGCAATCTCTGCCGTTGCGGGGCTTACAGCCACATCTTCGAGGCTGCGAAACGCGCAGCAGAGCTGAAACGTGGAGGTGCACTGTGAATGAGTCTGAACAAAACATCTATTACCTTCGCGGGATCCCGGTTTCCGAGACTCCTCCCCCCGGCAAGGATCCTGCTCCCTGGACAAAAACTGAGATCATAGGCACGCGTCTCCCCCGGGTGGACGCCTATGAGCGTGTCAGCGGAACCGCTCTTTATCCATTCGATATCCATCTTCCCCGCATGCTTTATGCAGCGATCCTCCGCTGTCCTCATCCGCACGCAGTGGTAAAGAGAGTCGACACTACAGTCGCAGAAGAGATGCCGGGCGTGCGCGCTGTGATCAGCGGAATTACATCTGACACCGATTTCGAATGGTCTTATTCAAAGGAGATAAAGGCAAAGCTATTCGACCCCAAGTGCAGGTTCGAAGGGGAAGAGGTTGCTGCAGTAGCGGCCGAAACGGTCTATCAGGCATGGGATGCCGTGAGGGCGATTACTGTGGAGTATCAAGTCCTCCCCTTCATCGCTGACGAGTCGAAGTCTCTCGATGTTTCTTCTCCTCTGCTCCATCCTGGCGGAAACACGGCGAAGGCAGATCGCTACTCCCGGGGGGACGTGGTGCGCGGCTTTGCCGAGGCCGACGTCGTTATCGACGAGACCTACCGAACCGAATGCGAGCTCCATACACCAATTGAGCTTCACGGATGTGTAGCGAGTTGGGAAGGCGACCGCCTCACGATCTGGGAATCCACGCAGGGCGTATACGCTGTCCAGTCTCGCATCGCCGAGATACTGGGGCTTCCCCTCTCCAAGATTCGCGTCATAGGGCATTACATGGGGGGAGGGTTCGGCAGCAAGCTCCAGCCTGGAAAGTACACAGTCATCGCTGTGATCCTCGCAAAGAAGATCGGCCGTCCGGTCAGGCTCTTTCTCACTAGAGAAGAGACGCTCCTTGCTGTTGGAAATCGCCCTCCTGCAATAATGCGGCTCAAGGCAGGAGTGAAGAAAGATGGTGCGCTCACCGCGCTCGAATTCTCCTGCATCGCAACCGGCGGTGCCTATCCAGCCGGCGGAACGAGCCTTGTTGACTGGCTTGTCAAAGACCTTTACCTCTGCCCTAATGTAAAGACAGAGACGAAAGACGTCTATATAAACGCCGGCCCGGCGCGGCCGTTCCGCGCTCCCGGTCATCCCCAGGGGTCATGGGCTCTTGAGCAGATGATGGACGCCCTTGCCGAAAAAATTGGGATGGATCCGGTTGATCTTAGATTGAAGAACATTCCGTCCTATAGCCAGGGACGTGAAGGAAATCCGCCTTATACGACGACAGGACTCCAGGGATGTCTCATTGAAGGAGCAAAGGCCTTCGGATGGGAGGAAGCGAGGAAGCGGAGTCGTGAGTCGAAAGGGAGCGGTCACGTAAGGAGAGGAGTCGGTATGGCAAGCGG
>DMNE01000166.1:6855-8540 GCA_003453735.1 Nitrospiraceae bacterium
GTGAACTTGAACATGGGGGCGAGCGATCTTGGTACCGGGACAAAGACGATTATGACGATGATTGTGTCCGAGGAGTTGGGTGTGAAGCCGGGCATGGTCCAAATCGAATATGCTGATACGGGCACGACCCAGTATGCAACACCGAGTGGTGGGAGCAAAACCGTCCCTACGGATGGTCCAGCTGTGCGTGCCGCCGCGCTCAGTGTAAAGCAGCAACTCCTCTCCTTCGCGGCAGCGGACCTGAAGACTGATGATACGTCCCTTACGTTCAGGGGCGATGAGGTCATTTCCGTGAAGAACCCATTGGTGAAGGTGAAAATCCGTGACGTCACGGGCTTGAAAAAGCGGGGTATCATTGTCGGTGTAGGCTACCGTGGCCCAAATCCGGCGGGGAAGGTGGTTAATCCCTTTGCCGCTCAGTTTTGTGAAATAGAGGTGAACACCAAGACTGCCGAGATAAAAATCGTCCGGTTCCTCGGCTGCCATGATAGCGGCAGGGTGATGAACCGTCTTACTTATGATAATCATGTCTTTGGCGGAATCACCATGGGAATTGGCCTGGCCATGACTGAGGCACGTATCCTCGACCGGGACCAGACAGGGAAGATGGTGAACAGGAACTGGCACGACTATAAACTCCCAACAAGCCTTGATGTTCCCGAGGAGATGACATCTCTTCCCATCGAGAAGCCGGATGACACGGCAAACACGATAGGGGCGAAGGGTCTGGGAGAGCCTGTAACAATCCCGACGGCAGCGGCTATCGCCAATGCACTCTATAATGCTGTCGGCGTCAGGATCACGGGAACCCCGCTCACGCCACTTCGGCTATGTCTCGCCCTCGAAACAGGTGGAAAGGAGGAGTCGCAATGACAGCTGGATTTTCCTACCTGCGGGCAAAGTCTATCAAGGATGCGATATCTGGCCTTTCGAAAACTAACGCGAAAGTCCACGCTGGTGGGACTGACCTTCTTGGATGTCTGCGGGATCGTGTTTTCACCACCGACCTTGTTGTAAGTATCAGTGCACTCAAGGAACTAAAGGGAATCAGGGAGGCGCCTGGAGGTAACTTGAGCATTGGCGCGCTTACCACCATCACCGAGATCAGTGAGAGCGGGATTATCAGAGAGCGCTACCCGGCCCTTGCCCAAGCCGCTGCCGAGGTGGCAAGCCCCCAGCTTAGAAACCAAGGGACCATCGGTGGCAACCTCTGCCAAAAGCCCAGGTGTTGGTATTATCGTGGCGAGTTCAATTGTCTCCGCAAAGGAGGAGACAGGTGTTATGCTGTTGCGGGTGAGAACCACTACCACTGCATTTTCGGCGGCGCCGGGTGTTACATCGTTCATCCCTCTGACACCGCGCCTACGCTTGTTGCCTACGGGGCAACAGCCCATATTGTCGGTCCTGCCGGCATGAGAAAAGTTTCTCTCGATCATTTCTTCGTTCCTCCTTCAAAGGACGTGACGAAGGAAACAGTCCTTGAAACAGATGAGATAGTGACCGAGATCGTCCTTCCGCCACCGCCCTCAGGGCTGAAAAGCTCCTACCGAAAGGTGCGCGCCCGGAGATCGTGGGACTTCGCTCTCGCTGGGGTCGCCCTCACGCTGCAAATGACCGACGGTAAAGTCACGGATGTGCGAATCGTCCTAAGCGGCGCAGCGCCTATTCCCTGGCGCTCGGTTGAT
>DMNE01000166.1:8556-11250 GCA_003453735.1 Nitrospiraceae bacterium
AAAATACCGCTCTTCAGGGGGATGATCGAAGAGGAACTGATGAATATTTCCAAATCGTAACAGCAGGCCTTAAACTAACGATTAAAGGGGACAGTGTAAGCGGCTAATAGATAAGGTCGCGATCATTAGCGGTGCTGGCATCGGCATCGGCGAAGCCCTAACTCATAAATTAACGCGCGAAGGTACCTTTTTTGGTTATGAACGGCTTGCCAGAGAGGTGGCCGGGACAAACGTAGCTGACGGTGGTCAAGCTGATGTATATGGCCGAAAAAGCTGAAGTGCTAGCCTGTGCGGACTTCTCCATCCGACGCTTCGGTCACCTCGACGTGCTAGCTAGTAAACAATACCGGCAGGAGGTCATACCCATAAAAAGCTATAGGAAAGAACTTTGGTTTAATGTCCCCACCCGTAGGGCATTTATTAATATTACGCCTCAAATAGAGGAATGTCTTAAAGAGAGCGGAATAAAAGAGGGTCTTCTGCTTTGTAATGCCATGCACATTACAGCGTCTGTCTTCATCAACGACGACGAAACGGGACTCCATCACGACTTCGACATCTGGCTTGAAAAACTTGCCCCACATGAGCCGGTGAAACAGTACCGCCATAATGTGGGTGAGGATAATGCCGATGCCCACCTGAAGAGACAGATCATGGGAAGAGAAGTCGTCGTCGCCGTCAGCGATGCAAAACTTGATTTTGGCCCTTGGGAACAGATTTTTTATGGAGAGTTTGATGGGCGCAGGGAAAAAAGAGTCTTCATCAAGATTATCGGAGAGTAGGTCCCCGAGTATTGGTTCGGTAATCACGTTACGGCTGTATTTCGTTGTTGACCAAATTCAATGGCAGTTCAGGGCATAAACCAATGATACGGCGAGTTGAGGTTGTTCTTTTATCCATAACAAACTATAATGAGCATATGATGCTCACAAAGACAGCAAGACAGAAACTGAGAAACAACACCCGCTATTACGGCTGCACCCTCATCCTGTACTGTGTTGCCCTTGAATACGTCAGCAGAATTGTGTTGGCAGAGTGGGTCAATATTGCGAACCTTCCCGACGATAAGGCGAGAAACAATTTTATCGAGATGCTCGTCCACACCGCATCCGGCAGTGCAGCCGTTAACGCAGAGTTGTGCAGGCGAACAAAAGCGCTCCCTGTGCGGCAAGACATCAGCAGGCATTGGTTTCGCTCATTGGCCTTGCGCGGTCTGTCCCCCACGGAGACTCTTCTTCGTCTGTGTCCAATCCAAGACGCTCCGTTCCCACAAGAAAACTATCATCATAACTGCAACAGCAGTTTGATGGTCNNACAAGTTCCTAAAGACCGTTACAATATCGGCCAATGCTTTAAGCAAAACAAATCGAGGAATCAGTGCAACGAATTCTTCACATGAACAATAGAGAGACAATAATACATGAAATCAAAGAAGTAATCAAAAAATATAAGAACATTGTCATTAGCGGTGAAGTGGGAGTGGGCAAGATTATTCATACCCTTGAAGCCCTTCAGAATAGGGACAATGTATATTACATGGGCAACCCTGTTGACTATGTTGGGAAACCAAGACCGAAGGGGTATGATAAATATATCGATTATATAAGATCCCTGAAGAAAGACATGCGGATCATTGCCTCTGAAAAGGAGATATTGTCGGTCGATTTTTCATCGTCGACGAAAAAGGGAACGGTGCTCCTGATTGATGAAATATTCGGAAGAGGCCCGAAACAGCACGAAAAGATACTCGAGATTCTCGATTGCGAGAAGGTGAAGGTTATCATCATCGCAGGATGCCTAAAAAATATCGGGAGAATCATCCAGAAGTGTGACATCGTGCTCATGCTTATCCAGGACGGGACGCTCTTGCTAGATAAGGAATTTGTCGAAAAAATCTGCAGTGTTCTTGGCTCAGAGGCCCCCGGAGAGCAGCCAGACTTGTTTGCAGTAAATGAAATTTCTGAAAAGTAAGCTCGGCTGATTGTGAAGATGTTGCGCAATAGAAAATGATAACCAATGGAGCGATTACTCCTTGTTTCTGCTAATCAAGAGTATTTCCCCGAACCACTTTTTCCCCTTGGTACCGCATACGTAGCCTCCGCGTTGATACAGAGGGGACTATCTGTCCGAATCGTTATGCAGGGGTCTCCACCTTTCTGATGCGCACTTTGAGCAGGGAAATAGCTTCACTCAGGTCTGTAGCCATTGGGCTATCCTTACGGAATATCGACAATGCAGCATATCCCTGCACGCAATACTATGTTCCCTATCATCTCGGCATCGCAAAGAAGGTTCGGTTGAATTCTGGTGCCCCTCTCTTTCTTGGCGGTTCAGCCTTTTCGATCTTCCCTGAAGAACTCATCCGTATCTTCGGCGCCGAAGCGGGTGCTACAGGGTCGGAGAGAACGGATCATGCAGCTCTTAATGGACAAGAAAGCGGTATGGTGCATGCGGAACTCTTTGACCTCTGANNTGCGGAACTCTTTGACCTCGGCACCAAAAAGTTCCCCAGACGACCGATGTCATATTCCGCCTTTTTAAAGGTTGCAGAACGATTGGAATCCAACCGTCAAGGGGTTGTCCGAACCACTGCATCTATTGCACGTATCCCCACCTCGGAGGGAAAAAGGTATGGAAGGGATTCTTGAAGTCATTGAGAGAGTTTGTTTGCTGTATGCTGCATAGCGCCGCGCC
>DMNE01000166.1:11262-13462 GCA_003453735.1 Nitrospiraceae bacterium
AATCCTCTCGCCCCGACCAAGCAATTATGCCTTGCAAATTCTTACGGAGAGTGTTTCGTAGAGTTTGATTTTCAAAACGGCAATGCAGGTTTATTCACAACTGGTCACGATTCTCCCATATCGGCTGTTGATGCGCCTGTAGCTCAGTAGGATAGNNGGGGTTCGAATCCCTTCAGGCGCGTTTTTCTCAACCATTTGTTTTATAAAGAGAATCTCCTCTTTTTGACCTTGGTTTTGGCAAAAAAAACCGAAGAGGTAAAACCCGGCAAAAGGCGGCATTTTGAGCCTATTTTGATTGAAAAAAGATTGAAATTTTTTCCTGAGGACGGCCGGCTCAGGGTCTGGTGGGTTAAACCCAATGTCGCTGGCAGACCGATTCCTGTAAACACTCCTTACAGCTCAAACACTCTATCCCCGGCGCAATACGATGCACGAAATTCGGTGCTGTCCCGCAAAAAACGGGCCTGCACTTAGCTGGCTTCTCAATCAGTCTTATTCTTTTCATGCTCACCCTTGGCAACCAAATCTCCCAACGGATCAAGCCGCAGGCCGCAGCTGCACCTGACGCCCCCAGGAAAAGGCTATTCAGCTCAAGCAATGAAAGATCACGCACTTCCTTACATACCGGACACTGCAGTTTCACGGTGAGAATTTGGACTATGGACATTTTCCAGACTCCAGCATCTTCTACTCTTCCCTCCCCACAAAAAATATCTTTTCCGATGCGCAAATTTTCACGTCCTTATCCCTCCCTTCTTATTTCCCGGAATGTTGATTCCTCTCCGGTTGCTTGTGATGAAAACCCTGGGATAAGGCACGGGTGTTCCTCCGACGGTCCGACAATCCGATCCAGTTGTTACCTGTTTCTGGAGAGGACTCGAAGCTTTGTGCCCCCTGCTTGCCCAGGGTTTACCTCTTCTTCCCGCTCAGATTNNAGGTGCGTGAATTTGATAGAAATCGTACAGGATAGAGCTGCAGTAAGGTATTTGTAAATATGGGATATCAGACTCGGCACAGGTACACCCGATAGTCTTTTCTATAGAGCAGCTGCACGCGAGTTTCCATTCGTAACTGTCAAAATTGATTGGAGGGGAGCACCTAGAAGTCGTTATCATTAAAGGGATAGTGTGCCCTGATGGTTTCTTTTTATTATTAACACCCCATGGGTGTTGTGTAGCGGCCGACAAGGCCTCAATCTAGCGGGTGAAAGTCCCGTCACACCAATTGCTCGGTTCGGGTGTGTAGCGATGCCACAGTTCGTGTAGGGTAACCACACGTCCATTGCGTGGTGTAAACGGCCTGGCTGCCCTATGGCAGGGAACAAAAGAGCTGTAGAGGTAGGAGCAACCTGGAGGCCTAGCAAATATGGGAGCCTGAACATTAGAAAATGACTGCAGCCCCGAAATAGGTGTCCATCAGAGAAGTTGCTTTGTGATGGAGGTTCCAGCGCGCCGAACCTGTCAACACTGAGGTGAGGCCGATGTTGTCCGGGAAGAAATGAGTGAGAGCACCGGAGAAGCGCGGCGGGGTATGGGCCCAAGCACCCATAGAAAGATTGAGGAGATAACGTCGGGAAGAGCCAACTCCCAGCAGGGGTACGCAGAAACCCTGCCAAGACTCGTAGCACAAGGCGACAAACCGAGGTTACGAGAGGGTTTTGGCTTGGCGCATGAGCCAGTATGAGCGAAGAGGGTCGAGTAACGTCGATCTATGTCGCAGGAAATGTGACACTCCGAGGGGTAACACCCTGAAGAGGCAAAGGGGCTCTCGGCACAGTGATCGCCCGTAAGGAAGACACCAATGAGGACTTTGAGCCTGAAACGTTGGTAAACTGAGCCTCGGGCTATCTGCAAAGTAAACCATATCGGTAAGGGGTGTATGTGAGCGTGCACTTAAGCTTCGATCGATATGGGAAGGCTTTGGAGAGATACAGCATGTAGATCGCTGGCTGCCAACCGGATTTAGGAAATCCGACTGTCCGGGATGAGAGGGGGGCTTACGGAAACATGAGCTATGGCGGAACTAGGAACCCGCAGCACAAACCGAAAGGGTGCATGTCGGAAACTCTCTGCCTAAGGGTGCGTGCGCCGTATTTCTACCCGACACTTCCCTCTACAAGTCAACACAAATCGCAAAATTTAATGGCTCTCATCTCCCCCCGCAAGTCAACATCTTACCGGGAAGCGACTTTATGCAGATT
>DMNE01000167.1:0-173 GCA_003453735.1 Nitrospiraceae bacterium
GAGGGCCGCCATCTCCAGGGTCTTGCTCGCTCCCATTTTCAATGCGGTTAAGAGATTCTCCCTCGCCACGAAATGCTGTCCTGTCGGCTTTATCCCTATATACGCGATATCCTGCCTCCGTTTTACCACGTCCGTCACGGTCTGCTTACCCACTCTCAGCTTTGCCGCAACAG
>DMNE01000167.1:279-4213 GCA_003453735.1 Nitrospiraceae bacterium
CTGAAGCCGTAAACGTATACAAACGTCATAACGAGCATGGCGAAAACTATGTTTGTCAGAGACCCGACGAGGACGATGCAGGCCCTTTTCCAAATAGGTTGCATACAGTAGGCCCTGTGTCTCTCGCTCTCTTCTATTTTCTCGTTCGGATCCTCGCCGAGAAGCTTCACATAACCGCCTATGAGAATGCTCGACAGTGCCCATTGCGTCTCGCCGATCTTTCTCTTGATTATCACTGGCCCGAAGCCCAGAGAGAACCTGAGGACCCTTACGTTAAAGAGCTTGGCCAGGGCCAGATGCCCCAACTCGTGAGGCACGATGATTGCCGAGAAGAGAACTACAACCCAGAAGACTTGGAACTCATTCATTAATTCACCCCCTTGATGTTTTGGTGTATCTGCATCATTACGCTTAATAGGTAAGATAAGAGAAAACCATTTGCGTTATCCGGAGTGCTCGATAAAAATTGAGACACATGACGAGCTTCGTCTCGTGTCCTCCAGTGAAATTCGGCACTTCCGATCCCGCAATTGTTCATAAGCACGCATTGACCACACCATATCCATGAGCCTCTTTTCTCATGCCTCCGTTCAGGGTCCATCAGGAGGCTGTTATCCATTATGGCCGCTAAAAAGTTTCTCCAATTTCTCTAGAGCCTCCAACCTTTTCTTCTCTTTCTTCGGCAATCTCTTCCGGAACACCGCAGGATGAATCCTGCTTGGGTGACATGTACCGACGGGCGCCGGCGCCCCCAGGATAATCCTCTCTTTCGTCCCTTTGAGGTAATCGACCTTGTTTCTCAGAGCGGCGTTCGCGAGGATCTCTTTCGTATTTTGAAACGACGCGGCAGATATCCAGCTTTCGGCCTCCAGCGAAGCCTTTGTCAGGCTTACAATAGTCGGCATGGCCTTAGCCTTGCGGCCACCCGTACGCTGATTCTCACGCAAGAACTCCTTAGAAGGAACCCTNNATGCTTGTCGTTGGTCTCAACGCCCTGCATCCTGTAGACCTTCTGCACCTCATCAATGATATGAGCAGCAGTGGCCTCGGTCCCCTTAACTCTTAGCACGTCATCTAACGCAATGGGGCCGTCATGAAGCAGATCCCCTGCCATTATCCGGTCGCCATTATAGAAATTCAGCTGGTAGCCTATCCCGACCTTGTATTGTCTTTTCTCGCCGCTATCGGAGATCACCTCTACCGGCACATGCCCATCTTGTGGAGGGCTGATGCGCACCTCACCGTCCATTTCGGCTATAACAGCTTTATTCTTGACCTTCCTTACCTCCAGAAGCTCAAGGACCCTCGTAAGGCCTCCGGTAATGTCCACATTCTTGGCGGCCTGTTTTGGTATCTTGGCGATGATGTCGCCGGGGATTACATTCTGACCTTCCCGAACAATCGGCATGGTTCCGATCGGGAGATGGTACTCCTTCTCACCGACAATTATCTTCGGGACCTCATCACCAAGGATCGCCGTTATGAATATCCTGGTCACACCCGTTAAGGCATCGTTTTCCTCTCTAGCGGTAATGCCTTTTACTACGCTTTCGAACTTTGCCTCCCCCTCGCTCGTCGATATAATGGGCAGATTGAAAGGATCCCACTCAGCGATGCGTTGACTCTTCTGTACCAACTCGTTTTCGTTTGCTACGAGATACGAACCGTACTGCAACTTGCCAACCTCGCGTTCAATACCGTTAGTTCTAAAATACAGGCGGGCATTCCTATTGACGATGACCTTTCGGCCCTCCCTATTGGTGACGGTCACCGCATCCTTGAGAATCACCGTTCCGTTTTCCCTCGCCTCAATATAATTCTTATGGGCACCACCTGAGGCGCTGCCGCCCGAATGGAAGGTCCTCAGTGTGAGTTGGGTTCCGGGCTCCCCGATAGATTGAGCTGCTATAATGCCGACAGCCTCTCCGATCTTCGGCAACGTTTTTTTTGCGAGCTCATGGCCGTAGCACATAGCACAGATGCCATGCTCAAGTTCACAGAAAAGAGGGGACCTTACCGACACCTCTGTAATGCCCAGTGAAGCAATCTTCTCAGCTAGGGATCTCGTTATCACCTCGTTTCGATCTATCAAAAAATCGCCTGTCTGAGGATTCCTGACCCTAACAGCGGCAACGCGCCAGGATATCCGGTCTTCCAGAGGGATGATCACATCGTCTTTTTCGACGAGCGCTTTGATCGTAAAACCCCTGAACGTTTCACAATCCCACTCATGGATAATAATATCGCTCGCAATATCTACGAGCCTTCGAGTGAAATAACCCGCGTTCGCGGTCTTAAGCGCTCCGTCTGCCCGGCCTTTCCTCGCTCCGTGGCAGGAGAGAAGATACTCGTAATAAGAGAGCCCTTCTTTGAAATTACTCTTGATAGGCATCTCCACTATGTCCCCATTGGGCTTTGCCATCAAACCTCTCATACCGGCGAGCTGTCTTATCTGTTCCTTGGATCCCCTTGCGCCGGAATCGGCCATCATGAATAGGCTATTGAATTCCTTAGCGTGCCTTTTTTCATCGAATGAGAGAGGACCCTCTGTAATACCGAAGTCGTCCATCATCGCATCAGCTATCCTGTCAGTTGCTCTTAGCCATAGTGAAACGATCTTGTTGTGTTTCTCCTTTTGTTCCATCATGCCGGCGCCAAATCTTTCCTCCACCAGTTGCACTTCTCTTTCCGTTTCCTCGATGATCTGCTGCTTTTCTCGTGGAACCGTCACGTCGGCAATCGAAAGGGAGATCCCGGAGAGCGTTGCGTACTTGAACCCCGCTTCCTTCAGACGGTCTAGCAGAAACACGGCCTCCTCCTTCCCGGCCTTCTCGATCGTTTTTTCAACGAGCTTCCTCAGGTCCTTTTTTTTGACGTTCTTGTTCGTATCCTCAAAAGGGATTATTCTCGGAAATAACTGGTTGAATATGATCCTTCCGGGTGTTGTCTCCACCATCTGGCCGTAGATCCTCACCTTGATTAAGGCCTGTAACTCAACGATACCGTGGTCATAAGCAATGAGTGCATCTTCCATATCAGCAAAAAACTTCCATTTGTCTGCTGCCCTATCGTTTTCCTTCGTAAGCCAGTAGAGCCCGAGTACCATGTCCTGGCTTGGGGACATCGTCAACGTGCCGCTGGCCGGAGAAAGCAAGTTATTGGGAGAGAGCATTAAAGCCCGGGCTTCCTCCTGAGCATCCTTCGATACAGGAAGATGCACTCCCATCTGATCTCCGTCAAAGTCCGCATTGAAGCCCGAACAGCAAAGGGGATGCAGTCTTATTGCTCTTTCATTGAGCAGTACCGGCTCAAAAGCCTGCATGGACAGCCTGTGAAGGGTAGGGGCCCTGTTCAGAATCACGACCATATTTTTCATCTCCTCTTCGAGCGCATGGATTGCGGATTCGTGAAGCATGTCGCAGAGTCTCATCGCATGTTTCAGGGAGTAGGCCATGCCGGTACGTCTCATCCTCCCATATACAAACGGCCTCGCCAATCCCATTGCGAGCTCCATAGGAATGCCGCACTGGCGGATTTTCAGGAAAGGGCCTACGGTTATCACTGATCTTCCTGAGTAATCCACCCTCTTGCCAAGCAGGTTTCTCCGCAACCGTCCGTTTTTGCTTTCTATGTAAGAGGTTAGGGACTTCAATACCTTTTTCCCGGTCCTGTTTTTTGTCTCATATTTCTTATCCAGCAGTGCGTCGACGGACTGCTGCAGGGCTTTCTTGGCAGGGACTACAAAAAAAGGGAGCGCCTCATGTTCAAGGAAGAACTTCAGCCTGATGTTGTTTATGATTATCCTTGCATAGAGGTCGTTCAGGTCCGAGCTCGCCGTTGTCCCATCGTCGAGCTGAAGAACAGGCCTGAGCCCTGCCGGCAGCACGGGGAGAATGTTGATGACCATGCGGCTCGGGTCGACGCCTCCTCTCAC
>DMNE01000167.1:4261-6993 GCA_003453735.1 Nitrospiraceae bacterium
CGCTCGTCTACTGTCTCGCTAGTTGATGTCGCTGACCTGTAACTGATGAACTCAAGAGCTGGTATGAGCGACCCTTTCTTGAACCTGCTCTTACCACTGGCGAACACAAGAAACATATCGCAGTTCACAAGCCGATCAAACTTGCGGGGCGGTATGTTAAGGAACGCAGCGAGTATTTTCCTGAACCACGGATGAACAATAGGGTGTGCGAGTGTTATCTTACCGAAGGTCTGCCGTCTTACAATGGGATCATTGGTTATGACCTCGCAAACGGGGCACTGGATTCCTTTCTTGGAATACCGTTTGCCACATGCACACCTGAGATAGTCTACGGGCCCGAAAATCTTCTGACACATAAGCCCTCCCGGAACGGGCAGGCCTGTCCTGGAGTCCACGGTTTTGGGTATCGTTACCTCTCCATTGGCAAGGGCTTCTATCTTCTCCTTTGAGAGTAAGCCGATTGATATGCCCTCAAGCTCCTTAACGGTGTGTATCATCTGATTGACAACGTTGGGTCACTTGCTCTTTATGACCTCAGCAGCTCTGCCGTCAATCGTAAGCCACCTAGTTGCCGCAAATCCCTTTGAGGTGAAGTCATTGAGAAGAGAGAAAAACACCATGAGCCGGAGGGTTTCCTTGCCGAGTTCCGCAAACTTCCTCCTCAGTTCCTCAATACGCCGCGAGTCATTACACAGAATCAGGGAGGGCAATTTTTTCTTTTGAGCGAGCCCCCGAGCCTTTGCTACCACATAAGCGGGATCTTCAGTGCTGTTATCGACCTCCAGGGCGAGAACTTTCCTTACAGCACCTTCATGACTTCGCGGGACATTGATGGTGACCAGGAGATCCGGAAACCTTCCCCTCCGGTTTTTTGACTCGCTCCTTAAAGTGTTTTCATCCTTTATCGAGAATCCATAGTGGATCGCTCCCGCCTCGCGCTTGATCGACCGCACGACGCCGGTTACGGCGAGCTCGTGGGTGACACCATACTTATGAGGCAGATTCATGCGGATATGCTCTCTTGCATATCCGTCTTGCACAAGGATGTCATGCGAGGTCGGGGTAAGTGAATAAAGAGTGAAGACACCCCTGCCGGTCATCGCTCTGTACCTTTTTGAGGCGATAAGGCCGCTCTTGCCAAGCTGTGACAGCCTCGCAATGAGGACTCTTCTTGCAAGATATACCTGTCGCGACTTCTCGTCGCGCTTACTAGGCTGCGCTTCCTCCGGCTCAATGTCTGTATGATCAGGGTCCTCCTCCGGCCTATGCGATCTTTCGTCTCTTTTGAAAAGCTCCAACTGCTGCTGGATAAATCCAAGCTGGGCTGGGCCGCTCGAGAGAATCCTGAAAATGTTTAGATCACGAGGGGTTATATCAGCCTCTCCCATACTACTCCCCCATTGATGAGATGCTCTCGTTTCTACCGTCCAAGGTGGTAAGAACAGAGACCTTTTCCTTGAATTCGTCCATACTCTTAAATATTTTCTCCTTAGTCTCCTCTGGAAGGCCTCCGCCTTTTTTTATCTTTATCGACAAGACGAGTTCATTCTCGCTCTCCCTCAGATAACCAGGGACCATCGCTGCTGCCTCTGGCTGCCCACCCTTCCTATCGAATCTGCTTACCTTCTTTACTATCCAATCTACGGATCCGACTACGCCTTCTTCCATGTTGTTCAAGACCCTCAGGAACTCCCTATTATTGGACTTCTCAAGCTTGTACACTTTTCCAGAGACCTCGGCGAAGGCTTTGGCCGCACTATAAGTGATTGAACGGGCCTGGGCCTCGAAGAGCTCCGCGACCTTCGGGTGCTTGTAAATCTCTTCCCGTATTTTCAGGTACTCGTTGACGTGTTTCTTGCTCTTCCCCACCTTGTTCGCGACCACTTCACTGTCCTGGTAGTGTTCCATAAGTATGTGATAGCAGTTCATGGTCTCGATAAAATTGAGGTCCTTACGGGCGGTATTTTCAAGTGCCGCCTTCGTCTTCATGTCCTGGTCAGAGGCTTCCCTGATGATGGCGGGAATATGGGACCTGCCCGCCTTCTTTGACCCCCGCCACCTTCTCTCCCCGGAGAGGATCTCGAAGAGGAACTCACTGGCGGGGTCAGTGACTCGCCTGACGATAATGGGCTGGTGTATGCCCTCCTCTTTAATCGATTCGGCGAGCTCGTCAATGTCCTCAAAAACCTTCCTGGGCTGGAAAGGGTTCGGCCTGATCTTCTCCAGAGGAATTGAAACGACCTGCTCTCCTGGCTGGACTCCGTCACCACTATTTAGGTACTTCTCGGAATCGAACTTTTTTCCGTCTGACCTTCCTTCCGATTGCCTCATGCAAGACCTCCTGAAATGGTTTTACAGAAATATTACGAAGCCACAAAAACGAAGGGAGAAGTCAGTGAAAAAACGGACTTCAGGTGGCGGGAAACAGTTTCCCGCCTTTTCAAGCGTTTTCATCTTATCTCGCTTTCCCCTGACGTCACCCCTGACCTTGCATGGCTTATTCCCTGACCTGACATATATATGTCACCCCTGACCTTCTACAGGACAAATTTCTTGTAATAACTTAAGAACAAAGGGAAAATAGCCACTTTCAGAGAGAGTAATTTATCTTCTACGGTGTGTCTGCACGGACCGATGCATTTTTTGCCTCCCGTAAGCGGCTTGTCGAGCAGGTGGAATTTCGATATAACCTTTTGATTTTTCGTCTTTTTGCACGGTTTTATCGGTAGCGA
>DMNE01000167.1:7029-8938 GCA_003453735.1 Nitrospiraceae bacterium
AATTCCTGATTTGCGTAAATGCACCCCTCATGTGCTGATGGCTGGACAGACCCCTCTTTTCCTATCCGCAAAATGGCTTTAATAAGCCATTTCTTAAAAAGTCAAAGTCTCAAAGGTCGCATTCCCTTCGTTAAACGCAAATAGTGCCCTTCAAGCCGTTTTGCAAACCCCTTTTTAGCCCGCAGCAAAAAAGCCCGTCAATCTCATTGTCGTCGAGCCCAGGAAACTGACGAACTTGGTGTAAAAGTGCGGCNNGTTTTCAAGATAGTAATAGTTCGTCTTGCTTGCAGGGTCGGCGCAACATTCAATGGGCCCAAAAGAAGAGCATTAGACCAAACAGCCGCTGTAGGCGACATCTGAAAGTGACCTAGAATGATACTCCCCAGTCTCACTCCAATTTGCCAGCATTTTCCGGAACATTCCTGCAACACCGCCAGGGGAAACGTCGGCTTCGCGCTGCACCGACGGGCTCTCTCTCAAAGTGATGACTTTCAACCCGAATGACGCACTTTATACTCCGTCTCAAGGGCGATTTTCAGACGGGTCCTCTGCATCTTAGCGTCAAGTCTATTTTTTGGTTTTTGTGGAGGAAATTAGCACACTGAAAAAGATACAAAAAATGTGGCTATTGATATAATATTATCAAACCTTTGATATGTAGGTTTAGGAGGAGCTTATGAGTGAGATAATCTTTGTTGTCGAGAAAGATTTGGAAGGCGGGTTTAATGCCCGTGCGCTGGGATACTCAATATTTACTCAGGGTGAAGATATGACTGAACTGAAAAACAACATAAAGGATGCCCTGAAGTGTCATTTTGAAATGGAGAAAGACGTTCCAAGAATAATTAGGCTTCACATGGTCACAGAGGAAGTTTTCTCTTATGCCTAAAATCCCGAGAGATTTGTCAGGCAGTGACTTTTCAAAACTGCTTCTTTCCTATGGATTTGAAATAACGAGACAAACGGGCAGCCATATCCGCACCTGACGAGCAAACATACAGGTGTGGAATTTCATATAACTATTCCGAACCACTCTCCCTTAAAAATAGGCACACTCAACAATATCCTCAAAGATATAGCTGACTACCTCAAGTGTGATAAGGAATCTCTGATGCAGAGATTGTTCAGGAAATAACGTGTAACAATAAACCTGCTGGCCTGTTCCTGTCTTTTCCTGACCGGTGACCCCGGACAAGTTCTTCCGTGACAGTTTTGGTTGTTGATACCCGTTTGTTTGCGATCTTGATAAACGAATTCGGGAATTCCCAGGAGCATTTATAACTCCCTATAACAATGCGACTGGCGGCTCTCCCAGAACGTTTCTTTCACCAAGTACTAAACATTGCAGGCGCCTCTCTCTGGACGTTTGTTTCGCATGCAACGCAACATTTTTCGATTGAGCCCGACACCCTCTTATTTCTCATTCATTTAGAAATACCCTTCTGATTGTCAATACTCTCGCTACCCATTCCAAAGATTTTTCTCTTTCCCCAAAATCCGCAAGAAGTTTTTCTTAAAAAGCTCCCCGATCGAGCTCACCCAGGTAGTCGTTCCTCTGAAAGATTTTTCTATTCGTTTGGTTTTCAACAGGGATAACGCCACCCCGAATTATCCCATCCTTTCTCAGCTCCCGCATCGACTCCTCAATTATTGAAATGCAGTCTTTTTACCCCGCCACGGGAAATGCTTGCTTACCTTTTTGCTCCACATCTTCCAGTCCTGAACTCTGGCAAAAAGCGAGGTAGTTGAACCTTCCATTCGGCTTACCTTTGGTGAGTCGCCCGATTCAATAATCTTTCTCCTTTCTCTTGGAGGATCCCATGAAGACGAAGATATTGTTTTTGGTTCTCAGTTTCTCGCTGATCGTCAGTCTTGGCTTATACGCAGGCAAGGTTCTCAAGGATTTTCA
>DMNE01000167.1:8954-9230 GCA_003453735.1 Nitrospiraceae bacterium
CCATACGATTCCTTTGAGGCATGCCAACTTACTTGGAGGAATTCCCGCCCATTCCAGTCCTAAGCCCTGGTTAAAGGTGACGCAGTTGGGCAAAAAAACATTCAGGAGGTTTCAAATGACCGGAATGAGAACAGTGTCAAGTCAGCTTTCAAGATGGTTCGGTGGTATTGACACCCAGAAACTTCTCAAGGGCACTCAGGCCGAAATATCCCACGACCTCGCCTCAATCCTCTTCGGCGTCAATGAAGACAGACCTTCAGCCTATATCCTGACAGA
>DMNE01000251.1 GCA_003453735.1 Nitrospiraceae bacterium
GCCTTTGCCTGCGCCTCTGCCTGTGCCTTTGCTTTCGCCTCTGCTTTCGCCTCTGCCTTCGCCTTTGCCTCCGCCTTCGCCCTCGCCTTCGCCTCTCGCTTTTCCTCCTCTGCCTTCGCCTTCGCCTCTTTAGCCTTTTCTCCTCTTTCTTCCCGAGGTTGCTGCTTTTCCTCAATAACTTGTCTTTTCTCAACCTTCTCAGCAACTTCTGGAGCTTTCTCTATCGGCCTCTGCTCTTTAGCTGCCCGCATGGTACCCTTTTCAGACTGCATCGCGGCAGAAATAGCAAACGACTCAGCCTTATCGTAAACGACCTCCACCAAGGCCACGCCATCAACAAATTCTGTGGGCGAAATAATCGACGGCGACAGAATTCCGGTCCCTGTAGTCTTCAAAAAGACGTTGTTTCCCGTTAGGTTATAATTCCTCACCCTATTATCAAACTTGTCGTATGCCTCAATCTTTATCTTGAAGGGCTGACCGGCTCGTGCGTCCTCAGGGGTGATGACGACAAAATGATCAGCCTGAGCTGAATTAACTTTGATCGGTTCAGTTCTCCCGGTCTGGTTCTTGTCCAGTTCCTTTGCAGTGATACTCATCTCTTCAGCTTTCTCATAGACTACCTTCACGACAGCTTCGTTGCCCTTGAATTGTGACGGCTTGATGAGCGCCGGCTGGATTTTCGAACTGCCGGTGGACTGCAGTGTCACCCCGTCTCCAATCGATGCATAATCGTTGACCGGATTTCCATAGAGGTCATGTGCAGCCACGGTAAGCTCGAAGGGTTCGCCTGCCACAGCATTAGCAGGACCAAAAAGCCTAAAACTACCAAGGGCGCCAGGATTCACCGTAATGTTCTGGCTGAGCCCTTTGCTTCCGGTCAGCACCTCCTGAACCTCAACCGCCGTGGAGCCAATCTTCTCTGCAACAAGAGTAACAGAGCCAGTCCCATTTCTAAAATCGGGTACCGTTGCACCCACAAACTTAAAGGACGTTGTCCCCCTCGATGTGACCCTGATGTTCTTGCCCGCCGTCTCCGTATCGCTTACCGTGTTGTCAAAGACGTCTTTTGCGATAATCTTTGCTTCAAAGCTATTCCCGGCTACAACCTGAGAAGGGGTGTCGACCACAAAATGATCCAGCTTATTCGGTACGATAGTGAGTTCCCGCGAAATGAGAGGCACAGATCCGTCTGGCTGATAAATAGAAAAAACAATCGTTTCAGCCTTCTTGTCGGTAATCGAAATTTGAGCAGTTCCCCCGCGAAAAAATACCGGGATAAGCTGCGCGGGCACAGGGATAGCCGAACCGGTGACCGTCACCTTGAAGTCTTTCCCCGATTCAAAAAAATTTGTTATAAGGTTATTCTGCAAATCGTATACCAGTACTTTGATAAAAAAACTTTCGCCGGCAACCATTCTTTCCGGAACCTCCAGGGTGAAATGGTCGAATCTACCTGGCTTTACGATAATCGTTCCCGCATCAGCCACAGTCATTGCAACCAGCGTAAAGAGAAAAAGCACNNCGTGCTATATGAATATCATATTTTCCCGTCTCATGTCAAAGAAAAACGGTACCTGTCAAAATCTTATGAGCTTCACGTGATCATCCATTAAAGAACTGAAAACATCCACATCGGTATCAGTGTCCGTAAAAAAGAAGAGCCCCTTCTTCGATCTGACCAGGGTGCCGGGCATAGAGAGTCTATATTTTGCCTTCCGGGGTGTTATATACGATGCGGTTTTTTCAGGGTTGTCGGTATAATTCAGCGAGAGGAAACCCATGATCTTTCTGAGCACAGTCCACCTTTCCTCATTTGGGGATATGCTCAGCACATCAAAACCGCGGCTTTTTGCATACCGGTCAACAGCAGAAGGAACCTCTGAAAACTGGATAGCCTTGACGGTATTATGTTCGACTACGGTTACGTCCGTTTTCATCGTAAATTCGTAGTCTTTGTCCCCAGAAATCCGCAATGTTTCTCCCCGCTTCACTGGAAAACCCAGGAGCGCCAGAAAACTTTGTGAAAGCATTTTAAGATCCCTTTCCGGCAGGGCTTGTACTTCTGCTAGCTCGCGAAACAAAGGGGGCTCCCTCAAAAATAATTCTACGATCCTGATACCCTCTTTGCCTGCCCACTCTTTGAATGCATCGGGAAGCTTGTATTCATTTGGCGTTACGATGCTCACAGCAATGATCTCTCCACTGAAGATATCGTCGGATACCTTCTTAACTACAAAATCAGGCCTTAATTCTATTTTAGCCTTCCCTCCAAAAACAACCGTGCTGTCATTAAAGGATGAGTAACCGACGGCATTGAGGAGCTCTGCGATTGAACTCTTGAGCCCCTGTATCCCATGACCGCTAACAATCCGATACTCCGGCCAAGTTACCTCGATGACGTCCTTTAACTCTTCAGGGAGAATGCCCCGGTAATCGAGCACGATCATCGTTTTGTCAGGAAGCTCTACCAGGGGAAAGGCAGAAGTATCGAGAGAGATCTCATTCTTATCACCGAGAGAAAAAACCTTGACCCCTTTGGATGTAAACGATGAAACTTCCGTCAGCGCGTACAGAAGCGTTCCCAAATTCCTTAAAACGATCTCATCAGACCGAACCCGTTGAAGCGGCCGCTCTTTTTCCTCCTTCCTTTTCGATGGTCCCCTCTTCTTCCTCATGGCCATCTTTGGACTTTTTTCCGTGAGCCATTTCAAGGGCATCTTGACAGCCGTCCCTTTTGGGATCACACTCAGACTCTTGATATCCTTGTTCATCTGCATGAAGTCTCTCAAGAATTCCTGAATGTTTCTGTCGTCCAGGGAATACCCCAACGATTTGATGAGCTCCGAAATGGAGGTGTTCTTGGCGGTTTTCACCGTTAACGCTTTTTGAGCAGGAGGACTGTCGGCGGAGATAGGGGCAGCAAGAAAGATCACGATGCACGCAAAACATAGACTAATACGGCGATGCAGCCCCCCGATACGGAAAGGCCTCTGGTCTAGCTCTTCTGACGCTTTCACGCGTTCTCGCCGTTGCCTGTTCATGAGGTGAGCCTAATCATTGCCCCTCGAAGTATACCCAGCGTCGGTATTTTTTTCAAATACTATTTTCAACCCTTCTACCAGTACTCTCACGGGTATTGCCTCCTTAGGATATGCAAGATAAAAATGTGCATAGACAATGTCGGATTCCTTCCCGCATGCGTAAGGCCGGTAGATAACCTTCTTGAGGCCATCCAGGGCTCTGATCTCTCTCGGAGCAATACGGTTGCCCTCCCTGTCGATAAGAGAAACACGCCTATCGGGATATTTTACAAGATCCTCAGAAATGCAAGCCTTTCCTGCCTTTACTTTTATCTGGAGAAAGCTGTTATCGGATATTTCCTTTTCAGTGAGTCTGGCTGCGGACAACATCTGTCTGAGAAGATCACCTGTGACAGGCGTCGCCTCAATCGCATAGGCCTCCTTCTGAAAGGCCTTTATGTTTTCACTAGGAAGGCTTTTGCCTGCGGAAGGGGCAGATTCCTTAACAATACGAGGAGCCTCAACTCTTCTCTTTCCCCTATAAGAGACATAGGAAAATATGCCCGCAATAATACCTAAAAAAAACACCACACCAACGCCTATGATAAAAAATTTTCTCCATACCGGCAGCGAAATACCTTCTCTTTCCGGCGCCCTATCCTCGACCTCCCTCTCTTCTTCTTTGAGCACCTCATCCTTCATCTCCACACTTTCCTCTTCAGGGATTACTTCCTCATAAACGACCTTCCCCCTGCTGAAGAAGAGTTTGGCAGCATTATTGTCAGGGTCTAAATCATCTATTTTCCTGAATATCTCGGTTTCTTTCTGGGTATCGCTCCTGCTTTGATAAACCTGAGCCAGTGAGAGGAGATACTTTATCTCTTCTGCAACCAGCCCTTCCTGAGAAAAAATATCGATGAGCTCTTCATAGGCTTTTGTCTCGCTACGCGCGAGTCTCACGATTTTCTTGTAAATCGCGACAGCCTTGTCCTTGTGGGAGTTCCTTGCCGCAAAGTAAAAGTACTCGACTGCTGCTTTCTTATCACCCTTTTTCAGGTAGAGATCACCGAGCAGATTTGCATTATCCGGCGTAAACTGTCTCTTTTTTAGCTCGTTTATCTTAACGTCAATATCAATTGACCGTTGCAGATCACCTTTCATCCATCACCTTTCCTGTCGGTCTTGCTCATCTATATTTCGAGCATTCTATCCAATGCCTTTTTTGCTGAAACCCTTATCTCCTCACAAACTATTATACGGTGCCGCAGTTCCCTGAGCGTCCTGAGGACGCTCTGTAATGTCGTCTTCTTCATATTAGGGCATATCATATCCTTTCTCAAGGGATAGAAGGCCTTATTCGGATTCTCCTTTTTCAGTCGGTGCATCAGTCCTATCTCAGTGCCGACAATGAATTCTCCCGCATCAGATGTCCGCGCATACCGGAGCATTCCGGATGTGCTCGTCACGTGGTCTGCACGTTGGAGGACCTCCAACCTACATTCGGGATGTGCCATAAGAAGGGCGCGGGGGTGCTCCCTCTTCGCTGTCAAAACATCCTCCTTGGTCACCCTATCGTGGACGTGACAGAAACCATCCCAAGCGATCACCTGTTTCTCGGTATTCCTCTGTGCCCAGAGGGAGAGGTTTCTGTCAGGAATGCAGATCACCTTTTCACCGGGAAGAGATTCTATTACCTTGACGACATTCGCTGAAGTGCAACAGATGTCGCTCTCTGCCTTTACGTCAGCGGTGGTATTTACATAAGCGACAACGGGAACACCAGGATGTCGGGCCTTCATCTCCCGCAGAGTGAATTCATGGGGGAAAACAAAGGTTGGCTGAGTCTCATACCCTGGGAATGTCTTCCAGACTTTCCTCGGGGAGCTGACCTGTATCATCTCGGCCATGGGACATCCTGCATCCGGTTCAGGCAAAAACACCGCCTTTTTCGGAGAGAGTATCGAAGCACTCTCCGCCATAAAATGGACGCCGCAAAAGACAATAACTTCGCACTCTATAGTGGATGCAGTCCTTGAAAGCTCCAGGGAATCACCAACGAAATCGGCAATGTCCTGTACCTCGTCTCGCTGGTAATTATGGGAGAGAATGATGGCACGCCTTTCGTCCTTTAACCTCAGAATCTCTTCTTGGAGGTTCAGTGTCCCGGACATCTAAAACCGCGGATATTGCTTATTGAGGGGTAAGTTGGTGAAGAGAACAGTCCCTTCATCAGTCAAGAGCTTATAGATCCGCTCAGGCCGTTCCTTCATAGGCGAACCGGACTCAACCGGATAGTGTGTTGCCCCACCATAGAAAGAGAGCACTTTCTTGACATATTCTCTCGTTTCGGGAATCTGGGGGACTGAGCCGGACTTCTCAACAGTCTTAGGTCCCGCGTTGTAAGCGGCAAGAGCGAGGGTCAGATCTCCATTGAATTTCTCGATGAGATACTTCAGATACCGCGTCCCACCGTCAATATTCTCTTCAGGGTCAAAGGGGTTTTGCACTTGAAGATCCCTCGCCGTTGTCGGCATCAACTGCATAAGACCCTGCGCACCTTTCTTCGAAACGGCATAGGGATTTCCATTTGATTCGGCCTTGATAACCGCATGGACAAGGGACGGATCCACATTGTATTTAGCTGATTTTTCTTTCACGATGCCGTGAAACTCTTTGTTTTTTATCTCTGCTTTTGCCTGAACCTTATCCTTCGTATCAACGGGTGCCGTTTGAGTTCTCATTATCCTCACTGCGTTTTTTTTCAAGGGAATATCCGTATAGCATATGACACCATCTTCATCTACAGACTTATAGATATCCGCTTCAGACGCATTAATACTCAGAAGCATCACCACAAATGCGCTCAGGATAAGCCTCATAGACAAAATACTATCAAATTGCATCCAAAAAGTCCACAGATTTCGGGTTTTATGATCACTCTCTCCCTATATATATCTAATATCGTCCTTCCATAGAAAAACCTTTAGAAAACTGAGATGATCGGAATTGACTGTCTCAGGGAAAAAAAGGGGGGGCTGAGTTCACGACTCTGCAATCATTCTCATCCTGCACAGGTGAAAGAGGGGTCATATACGGGATATCTTGACAACAACAAACACTGTGGTTTTTCTGCGCATTCCCGGTTTACTGACGGGCGACAGACCCATCGTTAATCACCCAACGATTCCTCCGATTATCCCGCGGAATGTACGACCGTTTCAAGCCTAGTCACGATCAAAACTGTCGTCTCTTTTACCAGGGTGCCTCGCCCTTCAAGAACCCATGAATGTCGGTCGCTGCCCGCTTGCCAGCGCCCATTGCACTGATAACTGTAGCTGCTCCGGTGACAACGTCACCACCTGCCCAGACACGGGGCTTTTTTGTCTTCCCGGTAACTTGGTCAGCAACAGCGGTACCGTGCTTCGTCCTCTCAAGCCCTTTTGCTTCAACGAAGACGAGAGGGTTTGGGTTGGTGCCAAGTGCCATGATAACCGTGTCCACTTCCATTTCGAATTCAGACCCTTCGATAGGAATGGGTTGCCGACGGCCAGATTGATCAGGCTCACCAAGCTTCATGCGGATACAGCGCATCCCTCGAACAGTACCTTCTTTGTCTCCCAGTATTTCAAGGGGGTTCGTCAGGAAATCGAAGATAACGCCCTCTTCCTCCGCATGGTGAAACTCCTCCTCTCTTGCGGGAACCTCTTCACGGGACCGGCGGTATACCATATGAACCTCACCCGGTTCGCCGCCGATCTGCTGTGCCTGCAAGGTCTGTAGCCTGAGACTGCATCGGACAGAATCCATCGCCACATTCCCTGCTCCGATCACAGCCACCTTTTTCCCCACCTTGGCCGGAGTGTCGTATTCGGGGAATCGATAAGCCTTCATCAGGTTGACACGGGTGAGAAACTCATTAGCAGACATGACGCCGTTATAATTGATCCCCGGGATTCGCATAAAAGAAGGCAACCCCGCACCAGTTCCTAAAAAAACTGCATCATATTCAGCCAGGAGTTCATCAAGGGTGAAGGTGCGTCCGATGACATAATCTGTACGAATTTCTATCCCAAGACACTCAACCGCATAATTAATCTCGCCATGTACCACACGCTTGGGGAGACGGAATTCCGGTATCCCATATACCAATACACCCCCGGGGCCGTGAAGAGACTCGAAGATGGTCACCTGATGACCCTCCCTTCCCAAGTCTACCGCACAGGTAATCCCAGCGGGTCCCGAGCCGACTACGGCTACCCGCTTCCCTGTCCTGGCTGCACCAACCAACGGACAGGTGCGGTGGGCCAGTTCATAATCCCCCACAAATCGCTCCAGCCTGCCGATAGCCACGGGCTCACCTTTTTTCCCCAATATGCAACGCCCCTCACACTGGACCTCTTGCGGACATACCCTACCGCAGATGGCGGGAAGATTGTTCTTCGCCTTCATCCACGTGACAGCCTTGACCATATCCCCTTGCCTGAGGGCTTTGATGAATTGTGGGATCAGAACACCCACTGGGCACCCCTCGACACATTGGGGCTTCTTGCATTGGAGGCAGCGTTCTGCCTCTTCACGCGCCGCTGCCTCAGAGTACCCCAAGGCAACCTCATCATAGTTGCCCCTTCGAACTCCCTGATCTTGGTTAGGCATATCATGCCGTTTAATTTTCATGCGCTCCTGTGGGGTGAGTTCTGCCATTATTTCTCTCCTTTAGCCAGTGCAGCGTCCAGCTTGCACTTGTGTTCAAAGTGTTCCACCGCGAGGCGTTCTTCCTTCCGATAAAATTGCAGGCGGGACAAAAGATTGTCCCAGGCAACCTTATGGCCATCGAATTCCGGGCCGTCAACGCATACGAACTGGGCACCCTCTTCAAGGGGCACCCGACAACCTCCGCACATACCCGTGCCGTCGATCATGATCGTATTAAGGCTGACGACGGTCGGTACATTATACGGTTTTGTAGTCAACGAAATGAATTTCATCATGATAGCCGGGCCAATAGCCCAGATGCGGGCAACCTTCCGGTCCTTTCTTTCAAGCAACTCCTTAAGGGGCTCCGTAACAACGGACTTGCGCCCATATGAACCGTCATCCGTACAGATAATGAGTTCGTCGGAGACTGCTCTCATCTTATCCTCCCAGAACAGCAGGCTCTTATTGCGGGCACCGATAACCGATACGACACTATTTCCAGCCTCTCTGAGCGCTCTGGCGATGGGATAAATGGGGGCAATACCGACGCCTCCACCGACGCAGATCACAGTCCCATAGTTTTCGATCTCGGTAGGATGGCCTAGGGGGCCGGCAAAACTGGATAGTTCTTCACCCGGATTCATCCTTCCAAGCTGCATTGTCGATTTCCCCACTTCCTGGAAGATGATCGTGATCGTACCGGCATCACGGTTATAGTCGGCGATAGTCAGGGGAATCCTCTCTCCACTCTCATCGATGCGTACGATGATGAACTGGCCTGCCCTTGCCTTTCGGGAGACATGGGGAGCCTGCACCTCCATAAGTTTTGTGACGTCACTCAGAGTTTCTTTTCTCAGAATCTTGTACACCGCCTACCTCCTCAAAAAATTCTCTATCTCGCATAGCCTTTACAGGTGGCTCCGGACGCATCGTTTACGGGAAAAAAAATTGAAGCACACGCAATTAAACACATTTGAGAACGAGTCTTTTGCGCCAGTATAGATCGTCTCCTTCATCGCTGAGCCACTTGTTTAAAATAACATAAATCCCATCCTCTCGTCTATGTAAGTCTTATAAATACGATCAATAACTCAATCAGTTAGCGTCAGTTCCCAGGCAGGATAGACAAGAAAAAAGTGCAAAAGAAAAGTCCGCTCTCGATTTTAAGGAATTTAGGACACTGAGCAGGAAATCCTCGGTATTTCAATGGCGAGATGAAAGAGACTATGTGGTTATAGATGAAGATAGTAGTTTATCGACTTTTCGTCATATTATAGATGCACTATCTGCATGGGGAAATTGGTACGTGCGAGAACGGTAGTCTATAACGTCAATTACCATATGGTTTGGTCTATTCAATACCGGCGCAACGTATTAACAGGAGATATCGGGGAAAAGCTAAAGCAGCTATTACATGATATTGCTGCAGAGAAAGGGTTTGTTATCCAATCAATGGAAGTTAAGACAGATCATGTGCACGTATTTGTCTCCGCCCATCCAAAACATTCCCCCTCCTACATCTACAAAATGTTCAAGGGGATATCCGGCAGGAGGTTGTTTATCGAGTTGCCGGGCATAAAGAAGAAGCTATGGAAAGGGCAGTTATGGAATCCTTCGACCTATGTCGAGACGATAGGGCATAGTTCTGAAGAGGCCGTCAAAAAGGATATCGAAGATCAGAAACAGGGATGAGGGAAAGACTCTATCTGACAGATCTCATGAAGGTGAATCCTTCCAAAGAAGCAAACGACAACCTCTGGGAGGTCTCCTATACGCGCAAGGACACTTGGAATATCTTGAACGAGGAGAAGAGAAACACTGGGGCCGTGGTTCCACAATTTATTGCAGGCTGCAAAGCCTGGGGGGCATCGCACGAGTTGGCCTCTCTGATAGAAGGAACTGGTGGTCGCTGGTGGCATCACAGCCAATCGAGCTTTAACAAAGTCCTTACGGTAGCTTACTTTGATAATCTTGGGTTCCTAGACTCTTATGACCTCAACTTTTCGAACCGCCCGGTGCGGACCCGCATGCCGGGTGGTGTGGGAGGGGCATGTCCTTTGGACGTCCCCTATCCTGATCAAAAAGAAAAACTGTTAGCTAAAATTTAAAAGTGAACTCTTTTAAGGATTAAAAGTGAACACCGGTATTCATATAAAACAAACAAACCATGGTGGAATTGTCTTCCGTGGCGGCGAGAATGAAGTAGAGTCTCTCTGCCGCTCAGACAACAGACCATTATTTTGAGATTCTAATCTTTGCTAAGTCCGAGCCAATAGCTGCAAAGGTTTTGCGTTATATGGAAGGTGTTCATTTTTAAACTTTAAATTTGATAAAAACGGTTCACTTTTAATTCTTAACTGACATCACAAAAGAAAAACTTGACAAAGGGTATAAAAGAGTGTAAATTTTGGTCATAGGGAGTGGTTGCACAGGTGGTGCTCTTGCTGCCCTTTGCTCGGTGTCGTAGCCGTATAGTTGTAGGACTTAAGGCCGCAAAAGTAAAGTCGTGAGACGATTAGTCTCAAAGATTTATCGGTCAGGGGGATAACAGGCACCACCTTTTATTTTCTTTGACAGCCGGCACAAAGTGGTAACTGACCATTCTTCTTGCTTGCTCTTCCTGAGTTTTGCCCCGCTGACTCCATGAAATTTAAACAGTTTTTTCTAAAATCCAACCTTCCTGTGCACCTTTTCCGTCTTTGGTATCTTTCTTTGGTATCTTTTCCATCTTGGGTTTTCACCGTGCAAGATATTACAGGCCGGGGCAGCGTACGAGAGAAAAAGTGCACAGCCATTGCAAGGCACAGCTCCTAACCTCTCTCGATGGTCGTAAGACAGTCTATCCTGATGCTTGACGATACGGCCTAGTGTGCAGCATACCCATTTCTCTTTCAGCATTTCATAATTCGTTAATTAATGTTTATAATAAAAAATGTCACCCGGGGAAGAAAAGGCATGGGAATCACTGGGCAAGCTTAATCCTGATGATGTGTGCGTAAGAACAGATGCAACCTTTGACGCCTCTTCTGGTCTGTACACAATAAAGTCGTTCGGAAAGGATATTTTCATCTCGCACCGGGAGAGGAAGATATTTAGCCATTCTCCAAACAGTGATGTACTCCTACAGAGGCTTGGATATTTTTTTAATTTTTCTGTCCTCTGCTATCTGACCATGGCGAAGGATATGTCGCTAACAGGACGCCTCCTTAAACCCGCTAACATGAAGAGTGGTCAGCTCTTTTTCAGGGGCTCACACGTACTGCCCCTCGATAAGATAGCTCAAAGATTCGGTAATGACACGGACAGTTTTTTGAAACGAGGCGAGTACGTCTGCGGCGAAAGGCTGACCTACGGCGATGCCTCCCTAAGGCTTCTCCCACTGCCCAGAGTTCCTGCTATATTGATCCTCTGGAGCGCAGACGAGGAATTTCTCCCTCGGGCAGATCTACTCTTCGATTCCTCAGTCGAAATTCAATTGCCCATCGATGTTATCTGGTCCATAGCGATGTTAAGTGTGCTCGTGATGCTATGAGAATTTAACGACCCTGCGTGAAAACAGAGAAGAATCGGACTTTCGAGCAATTTGATAGTCGGAGGACGTCATACACACAGTGTATCTCTAGGAAACAATAATCACGTCATGATTATAAGAAATCCTAAAAAATCAACTTACATTTTTGAGCACATAAATTGCTTATCTTTCTTTTAAGACATCATACGTCCCGATAAAACTAAACCCTCCGTGAGGACGGGTCAGAAAGCGCCGGGTCTTTTAAAGAAAAAAGATGGCCGAGCTACCGAAGGACAGAACATTCGGTAGGTTCGGCTTTCATTTTTATGGGTGACGAAGATCCGTATCCATGGAGGTTTTATGGCAAATGAAAGGTTATCACAGTACATTTCCTCTTTGTCAGAAGAGGAGA
The DNA here is from genome assembly GCA_003453735.1 of Nitrospiraceae bacterium. Classification (GTDB taxonomy): domain Bacteria; phylum Nitrospirota; class Thermodesulfovibrionia; order Thermodesulfovibrionales; family UBA9159; genus UBA9159. The sequence continues at coordinate 11,642 of DMNE01000251.1, forward strand.
AAAAAATTTAGGTTTGCTAAGACAAAACTATACATTGAAGACTTTGCGGAGGACCTCAGAAGCATTCTGGAAGCATCTCTCAATCTGAAGACAGGTCTCTCGGCGCTAAACGAAAGCTCCTGGAAGTCAAGGATGCCTCACAGATGATTTCAAAGATGATCAACACGGGGCCGGTCTGGAACTGAGTAGATAGGGATTATTTGTAACACTTGATGAGCAGACAGACAACAACCCTGCCCCAACAACGATGTGCGCAAATGGACGCAATCCGGCCCCCGCCCCGAACGTAACAAATCTTCCCGGCGTCTTAAACTTTTTTTGTTGGATACTTCACAGATTCACAGGTTTCTTATCGAATACGCAGAATTCCCCAACAGTTTCTATTCTAATAAAGCAACAGTTCTTGTGGTTGCCACCTCCAAAACCTGATATAATGATATAAGTATAGCAGCGTTGCTATACCAAGAAGTCGGAGCTATATAATTATGGTAGGGAGAGTTAAATGACAGCGAAGGTAATGACAATTATCATTATTGTGGTTTTTTTATGTTGTTTTACNNGGGAAAGTTCTTATCGATAAGGAAGAAATGAAAGCGAAGTATAAAACGCTGGACGAATTTGCAAACGCATGTGAAGGAGCACCGTCATGCATGAACATAGTAAAGCACGAAGAAAAGTTGTTAAGGAAAGTGGGAATGGAAATAGGGATAAAAGATATTGCTACCCAATAACTGCGTCTCCTGATTGAGTATGTCTCTTTCGTATATCATTCTTTCATCCTCAATAATTGCTTCTGTAATGGTGACCTTGTCGTACGCTTGCACATGACATCTTCTGACCATAAAACTGATGATGGCGGTTGCCCTTTAGGAAAGCACTGGCTTGGATAAAGGCACAGCGAAGGAGAGTCCCCGTGGGGGACAGACCGCACCAGGTGTAGGCGAACCCTATACCTGCCCATATCTCGCTGCACAGAATGAATATGGAAAATCCGGCATCTCTGTTTGTTCAAAGCAACGAATGAGAAGTGCTCTCCCGCCGGCAAACTTGACTGCCACAAGAGCCTTCTCAGAAGTTAGAAAAGACTAGCAGGCATCCGCATCTTTGACAGCCATGTTATTTCGATACGCCCCTCCTATTACAGCTTCCAGTAAAACAGCAAAAGTACTATGCGCTGTAACCGTTTTTGTGACGTGGGAAAGCATTTAAGCGACTGAACATTTCCTATGTGCTGAAGCAAAAAGACCTCTGGGCCTAGCCTTTTCGACCATTCGATGACTGAAAGGTCAAATAGCAACCTTCGCTCTATGGGACTGTCACTGCTTCCCCTCGGATTGTTCTCTCTTTACAGAGCCCGTCTGTGGTTGGAAAGAGTATGCATAAGGTGGATAAGCGTTGTAAGGGTAATAAAAGCTATAGGGGTAATTGTTGCTAGAGTAATAAAATGTACTATAGGGAAAATCAGTGAAATGCTCTCCATATGGAAAATTGTAGTAAGAATCGTAAGCTCGATAATAAGAAGTATTACAACTGAACAGTGCGACCAAAATGACTGTCACGCAAGTTATCAGTAGTTTTCTCAATTCTGTGTTCCCCTTCCTCACAACGCATTGAGGGCTTCTTTATGTAGGCCCTCCTACTTAAATTTGAGCATTTTTTGTGGCTGCTGTCAACTCCACTCAATTCTTCCCGCGGTCCCCGCCATACAACTTGACGCAATGGCCGATTTTAACGAGCATTATTTGGAGGAATGAAAAAACTCATTTCGATCGCCATTGGTCACCAATCATTACGTTTCTGTTAAAACAATATTAACTTTCTGTTAAATTATCATTAATCTCTTGCATCCTTACGTTGCCAAATGTTATATGTATTAATGGATGTGAAAAAGATACTGGTAGTTGATGACGAGCCTGATATTGTCGAACTTGCTTCCTATAACCTCACCAAAGAAGGTTTCGATGTCTCATCTGCATTAGACGGCGAAGAGGCTCTGCATAAGATACGGGCCGGCAACTTTGACCTAGTCATCCTTGACCTTATGCTTCCGGGGATACAAGGCATGGAGATCTGCAGATTGCTCAGAAACGATCCAAGAACGCAAAATCTGCCGGTTATTATGCTCACCGCAAAAGGAGAAGAGATTGACAGGATACTCGGCCTGGAAATCGGCGCTGACGATTACATGACGAAGCCATTCAGTCCTCGGGAACTTGCTGCACGCATACGGGCCATATTGAGACGAGCGGGCGAAAAGTCTGTAAGAGAGAAAGTGATCCGCATTGGGGATCTCGTCATTAACCTCGAAACCTATGCAGTCCTAAAACGTGCAATTCCCCTGAACCTTAGTGCGACCGAGTTTAAACTCCTGTTATACCTTGTTGAGCGAAGAGGCAGGGTTTTTAGCCGCGAGCAACTTCTCGATGCCGTGTGGAAAGACGAAGGATTTGTTGAGCCGAGAACCGTTGATGTGCATATCAGGAGACTGCGCACCCAAATTGAGGACGACCCTTCAAATCCTCTGTATATAAAAACGAAACGGGGAATCGGTTATTACATCGATGCGGACATATAAAAAGAACATATTCAGGAGAATTTGCTGGTTGTACGCTTTCGTGATGCTTGTCGCTGCTGCTGTCATCGAAATATATATCACCGAAGCAGTCAGGGGAAGTTATATAGAGAATCTAAGGAAATATCTTTCTGTTCAGATAAATCTTATCTCTAATACCATATCGTTCGATCACACAAATCTTGATACCCTTTGTAGACAGTTAAAAGAAAAGACCGGGGCAAGAGTCACGATCATTGCGCCTGATGGCAAAGTCATTGGTGACTCCGATACAGCATCCTCTCACATGGATAATCATGCCAACAGGACCGAGATTGAACAGTCGATGCTTTTTGAGACAGGCAGTTCCATACGATACAGCGATACCTTGAAATACGATTTTCTCTACACTGCGAAGAAAATAATGAGAGGCAATGCACTAGAAGGATTTATCAGGTTGGCGGTGCCACTGAAAGAGATAGACGATGCCACCAACCGTCTGAGGATGAAGCTTATCGCAGCTGCAGGCATGCTGTTGTTGACAACATTGATTTCTTCTCTGGTACAGACGAATCATCTGCAAAGGTCGCTGAGACAGATAATGGACTTTTCTCGGTCACTGGCCCGCGGAGAGATAAATAAGAGACTCTTCTTGCAAAGTGCTGGCGAATTTGACGAAATCGCCGACAACCTCAATACGATGTCTTTGGAGCTGCAACAGGTGATAGCGGAGAGCGAAGAGGAGAAAAAACGTCTGAACGAAATCCTTAAGAGCATTCCCGATGCCCTTTTAATAACTGATTCTAAAGGGATAATCCTCCTTTCGAGTTCTGCCTCAGCAGAATTTTTCGGCGATGTTACGTTAATCGGCAAGCATTTCATCGAGATTGTGAGAAACAATGAAATTTCCACTTTGGTCGATAACGTTAGAGAGCATCTCTCATCTGGAATAACAGAATTGAGACTTGACCATCCCGAGGAGCGGTATCTCATCGTGAGGGTATCGCCACTTTTTTACAGAGAAAATGACCTTTCGGGTTTTGTCGCCGTTTTTCATGATATTACACAGCTCAGAAAGCTCGAGCAGATAAGAAAGGACTTCGTTGCCAACGTCTCTCATGAAATTAAGACTCCTATTACCGCAATCAAGGGATTTGCAGACACGCTTCTCGAAGGAGCACTGCTTGATAAAGAAAACGCAGTTCGATTCCTTCAAACCATTAAGTCTAACAGCGAGCGGATCAACAGCCTTGTGGATGATCTTATGATTATCTCGAAAATTGAGCTGGGCGTGATAAAGGGCGAAAAATTTGAGGTTGACCTGGAAGATGTTGCCGAAACGGTCATCACCTTGCTAAGAGATAAGGCAGCTCAAAAACATCTCTTTTTAAGAACCGATATTAAGCCTGCTCACAAGAGGATCTTTGCCGATAAGGACAGGTTGACTCAGATATTGACTAACCTTGTCGATAATGCAATAAAGTTTACCGAAACAGGCGGAGTGACGTTTGGGATCGATGAAGAAGACGAGAGAACTCTCTTATTTGTTGAAGATTCCGGGATGGGAATTCCGAAAGAGCACCTGTCGAGATTAGGAGAGAGGTTCTACAGAGTCGATCCCGCCCGATCAAGGAAACTCGGAGGTACCGGACTCGGCCTTGCAATCGTGAAACACCTTGTAAAAGCCCATGGCTGGGACATGCAGATAGAAAGCACGCCAGGCAAAGGAACAAAGGTGAAGATATTAATCGCGTGAGGCATTATTCAATCCGCAGTCTGTGACAAGCAGTTCCGCTCCCCGATATAATGGCCAAAGAACATATATTTACGGGTAATTTTTTGTGGGGTGTTGCAACTTCAGCTTTTCAGCTTGAGGGATCGCCGTATGCTGATTGGGCGTCATGGGATTTTCATCTGAGCGAAAACCCCGATGTGACAAATCACTATATCCGGTATAAAGAAGACCTCGCGTTACTCAAGGAGCTCGGCGTGAATGCCTACCGCTTCTCTCTGGAATGGAGCAGGATACAGCCTAGGGAGAACGTCTGGGATGACAGGGCAATATCCCATTACCAAGAGATCATTGACATACTTGTCAGTAACAACATCGAGCCTATGGTTACCCTCCATCATTTCACTCATCCCCTCTGGTTCATAAAAAATTTTCCCTGGCATGAGGATTCTTCGATCGATATCTTTTCGCGGTACGTAGAAAAAATAGTGTCAAAAATACAAGGTGTCCGATACTGGATTACCTTCAATGAGCCCTATGTACTGTTGCTCGGCGGCTATCTTGAGGGCTGCATGCCGCCTGGGATAAGAGACGCTTCTTTGGCTGTAAAGGCGCTGAGAAATATTCTTACCTGTCATTCAAAGGCTTATGAGATGATTCATACGAAAAACCCTCAAGCAATGGTGAGCGTGGCTCACAACATGGCCGCCCTTGCACCGTGGAAAAGATGGAATCCACTGGACAGAGTAGTCTCAAAGATTGCGAAATATTTCTACAATCATTCACTCCTGGACGCTTTCTTGACGGGCAGACTTGCTATCAAATTCCCATTCAAGAAAACTCTGGAGATTGCCGTTCCAATTAAAGGCAAGCTTGATTTCTTCGGAGTCAATTACTATACACGGATACATGTGCGATTTAACCCTTTTAAGAAGATGAGCGTCGAGCTGAGGCACAGGGACATTGATGGATACGGACTCACGGATATGGGCTGGGAGATACATCCGTACGGCCTCGAAAAGGTCTTGAGATACGCGTTAAAACTCAATGTTCCACTGATCATAACGGAGAATGGCATCGCAACACGGGATGCCCAAAAAAAAATCAAATTCATGAAGAGGCATATCGATGCCATTGAAAAGTGCCTCAAAAACGGCATCGACGTCAAGGGATACTTCTACTGGTCCCTCATCGACAACTATGAATGGCTTCAGGGGCTTGATGCACGATTCGGCCTGTACAAAGTGGACTTTACCACTCTGCAGCGAAACCCTACTAACGCGGCAGCATATTATTCGTATCTCATCAGAAGTCGTTCTTAGTTTATATTAGTTCTTAACAAGTTCTTAACAAGTTCTTAACAGAAAATTAATCCCACCTTAATAATCCTGTAACGAAGAAGTATTATTATAGTGAGTAATGTTGTTGTGTGATTTCCATATTCACACCAAATACTCGGACGGTTCTGTAGAGTTAAGAAGAACTATTGACCTCTTTGGACAGGCTGGGTTTGACGTTGTCGCCATAACAGACCACGTTGTTAACGGAGACAGCCCCATCGGAAAACTAGCCCACAGATTCAGATTAACCGTAGGGGTAGAGAATTTCGACGCATATATTTCCCATATTCGACAGGAAGCTGAGAGGGCTTTGCAAAAATATGGCATGCTTGTTGTTCCCGGCGTCGAGATAAGCAAGAACTATCTGTCTTCCGAAAAATCCGCACATATACTGCTCATCGACATCACGGAATTTGTCCCCGCATGCTGGAGCTACGAGAAGATACTGCTTGCGGCCAAAGAACAGAATGCATTGACCGTGGCATGCCACCCTCACCACATGTCCGATATGAGCAAAAACACTCTATTCCTGTGGAACAATAGAGACAAGTACGCACGGTACATCGATGCTTGGGAAATTGCAAACAGAGATGATGTCTTCAATGTGATAAGTCTAAAAAAATATCCCTACATCGCAAATAGCGATTTTCACAAGACAAGACATCTCTATTCGTGGAAAACGCTGCTCAACTGCGAAAAAAATATTGATTCAATCAAGCGCTGTATACGGCACAACAAAGGGGTTGCGATAACGCTATTTAGAAACTAGGAGGAAGGTATGGCAATATTCTGGATTTTTGCGAGCATAGCAATTCTCGCACTTGTGGGGTACGGACTCCAGGTAGTAGCGATCCGGTTCTCTCTTTTTCTTTCCCCCCACTACTCAAGGGAAGGGAATACCCTTCCCCCTTTTTTCCCCCCCATTTCGATTCTCAAACCCTTGAAAGGCCTGGATGACAACTTGTTCGACAATCTCGAAAGCTTCTGTAATCAGGACTATCCTGAATACGAGATTATCTTCTCGCTTCAGCACTATAACGACCCTGCCTACAAGGTGGCCCAGAAGATAAAAGAAAAATATCCTGATAGAAACATCTCATTGATCGTTGAAAGATGCGATGACGGGCTCAATCCAAAGGTGAATAACTTGATCCCTGCTTATAAGATTTCACGTTACGAGTATGTACTCATCAGTGACAGCAATGTCCTTGTTGACAAGAATTACCTCACAGAAATAGTTAAGCCCATGACAAGCCCGCAAGTCGGTCTTGTCAGCAATCCTATTAAGGGAGTTGGGGGAAGGTCTATCGGCTCAGTCCTTGAAAACCTCCACATGAACTCTTTTGTTCTAGGAAGCGTCTGTTTCCTAGACAAATTTCTTAAAATGTCCTGTGTTGTCGGAAAATCCATGCTAATGCGGAAAGGTGACCTAGATGCCATCGGCGGCTTAAAAGCCTGCAAGGATGTATTAGCGGAAGATTATATGATAGGTAAGATGATGAAGGAACATGGGAAAGAAGTGGTATTGTCGAGCTATATGGTAGAGAACGTGAATCACTATTGGGGGACCAAAAAATTCATAAACAGACATACCCGATGGGGCAAACTCAGATGGAAGATCGGAGGGCTAAAATACATCTCTGAATTACTCGGAAATGCGGTGTTTATGTCTTCACTTCCGATAGTCCTCTGGGAGCCGTCAAGGATTACAATATCCTTCGCGCTGCTCGTCTGCCTTCTGAAAGCAGCCGGCGATTTTGTTGTCGGGAGACTCATCAACTCAGACCAGAACCCCCTCTTTTTTTTCCTCGCACCGGTTAAAGACATCATCATAGGATTTCTCTGGTTTGTCCCCCTTGTGAGCAATACGGTTTCATGGAGAGGCAACAGGTTTATCATTGGGAAAAACTCGGCGTTGACGGTTTGTTCTGAAAGCGGCCTCTGGGCATGGAGATACCGGCTTGTTGATGCGATACGGGAACGGATCGCCTGATAGAAAAAGAAACCGGGTCAGTTCTCCTCCTTTTGTTGTCCCTTACGTGCTGAGGAGCAAAGGCCATTTTATTCATGTCAGGGAATCATTTTTGCTGATGTTGTACCATAAAAAGCATTTTCCCATTCTGCTGGCCGTTCTGCCCGCCTGAACCAGCTCCTTGACACGCTAGAGAGCAGTCAGCTATCGGCCGCGTTTTTATTTCTTATCTTCATCCTCGTCATCAAGCATCCTGTATTTGGGCCTTTCAGGGTCATCATACTGGCCGCTTTTGGCAGCCCATAAGAAAATGAGCCAGGCGGCAATCCCGGAGAACAGAGTTAGAAAAATAAGGAGAAATATCGACCACATGAATGCCTCACTTCTTTATGACGTTATGGCAAAGTGCCCAGGATTGCTAATGCGTGCCCATCAAGAGCATTTATCCATTTATTCGTATCCCTTTTGGATACTTTCACAAATGTCTTTCGGGTCGTCTTACATTATACAATCTCAGAGAATTGCCGACAACGATCAGTGAGCTTACAGCCATGAACGCTGCCGAAATGATAGGATGGATCTTGCCCGAAACTGCTAAAGGGATGGCGAGCAGATTATAGGAAAATGCCCAGAAGAGATTCTGCTTAATGACAGAGAGCGTCTTTCTCGAAAGCATTATCAACTCCGGAAGCAATCTGAGATCGTTCCGCATGAGGACAACATCAGCGCTCTCCATCGCAATATCTGTAGCACTTCCGATCGCGACCCCTGCATTGGCCTCGACAAGCGCAGGCGCATCATTGATGCCGTCGCCAGTCATGATTACCGTATAACCAGCTTCCTTAATCTCCGTAATCCTCCTGGCCTTTTGAACAGGTAAAACTTCTGCGTCGATCAGGCTGATTCCAGCTCTTCTAGCAATCATCTCCGCTGCGCCCCTGTTGTCGCCAGTGAGGAGATGCACGGTTAATCCGAGACGTTCTAGGCTTGCCACGGTCTCGTGGGCGTCCCCTCTCATGTCGTCGGAGACAACAAGCCACCCCTTGAGATCTTTTTCGATGGCAAAGCCAATCACGGTATTGCCTGCTGACGACAGGGCAGCGTGCTCTTCGGCCTGGGTACCGTCAATAATCACCTGATGCGCTCTCAAAAAAGAAATGCTACCGGCTAGGAGGCATGTGCCGTCCAGAGATCCTTCAACTCCTTGCCCCGGCCAAGCCCGAAAGGAATCGATGCAAAAGAGTTCGCTGTCATGGAATCCTTTGCAGAGTGCTTTTCCAAGCGGATGCTCCGAGTCCCGTTCAAGGGATGCCGCAAGCAGATGCAGTTCCCTCTTGTCGATTCCATAATTCAGGATATTCATCAAGGAAGGCTTGCCAATGGTCAGCGTTCCGGTCTTGTCAAATGAGATGAAATCCGTTCGGGCAACGGTTTCGATCACGTCTCCGCCTTTCATGAGTATGCCGCGGGATGAGAGGATGGTTGAACTGATTAGTATTGCAAGGGGAGTCGCAAGACCGAGCGCGCAGGGGCAAGCGATAACGAGGACCGAGATGGCGTTCATCAAAGCGGGTTTCATTGTCCCTTCCCTGACGAACCAGAAGAGAAAGGTGACCCCCGCGATAAAGAAAATGACAGGGACAAACCGCCGGACAATTCTGTCGGCAATATTTTGGATAGGAGCCTTTCTCGCCTGTGCGTCTCCGACCGCCTTGATAATCTGGCTCAACACTGTGTCATCACCGATTCTCGTGATTTCGAGAACAAGCCGCCCGTTCAAGTTCATGGTCCCTGCTAATACCTCAGATCTCTCCGATTTATGGACTGGCATGGCCTCCCCGGTGAGCATCGATTCATTCATCTCCGAAGTCCCGCCAATGACGACGCAATCAACAGGGATCTTATCACCGGGAATAGCCTCGATGATGTCGCCTTTTCTGAGCGTAGAAACAGGCACGGTCACAGAAGAGTTTTCATTGTCCTGAAAGCCTTTGATTAACCTCGCTTCCTTAGGGAGAAGGCTTATCAAGGAAGATATCGCGCCCGTCGCTCTCGCCTTCGCGCCGGACTCTATGAAACGTCCAAGGAGTATGAGGGTGATTATCATGGCTGCCGTGTCAAAATAGACTTCGCCGCCAAGGAATATTGCGATGACGCTATAGGCATAGGCGCTGAAAGAACCGATGAAGATGAGTGTATCCATAGTGAAGGTACGGTTCTTCGTCGCCCTCAAGGTATTTCTCAGAAAGGGATATCCGCAGTAAAACATCACAGGCGTTGCGAGAGCCCAGGCGATGAGCTCGAACATCCTCTTGTAGAGAGGATCTATCCCCTGGAAAAACCCTGCGTACAGTGCCGTTGTAAAGAGCATGAGCTGCATCGAAAAAAACGATGCCGTGCCAAGCCTGATGAGGAGATCCTTTTTTTCTCCTTTAAGTTGCTCCTCGAGGGCCGATGCTAAGCAGGGGCGCGGCGTATACCCGAGGGATGCCATCCTTTTCAGGATCGTGTCGAGGCTGATCTTTTCGGGCAACCACCTGATCCTCGCCCTATGTATCGCATAATTTACAGAGACATGAACAATGCCATTGCACAGAGTAAGAAAACGCTCTATCAGCCAGATACAGGAAGCGCAGCGGATACCAACTAAATTCACATCAATTTCCGCCTCTCCCCCGACAGTGTGGACGGAACCGAGGAAGGCCTCCGCGGTAATCTCCATATCTTCGGGCGGGCCCGGCTTCCAGCCAGTTCTACGCCCATAGAATTCGTCGAGTCCGGCGGTATGGATCAACCTATATATACCTCTGCAGCCATGACAGCAGAAAACCCTCTGTTGTCCGTCGAGATCGTCATAAATGGCACCTCTCTCATGAAAGGTCAGTAGGCAATGGTCACATTTCAATATAGCCATCTTTTCCATTACATGATTTACGTCCGCACGTCATTCAGCGATCGCAAAACTGCTCAA
>DMNE01000351.1 GCA_003453735.1 Nitrospiraceae bacterium
AGAGGGCACCTGTCAAGCGACAAACTCCTCCTCTCGAGTTTTTTCTTCTCTCTCTTAATCCGAGCCACCGATAATCATTATCATTGCCATTACCCTTATGAGATCGGTCTCAATCTTTGCTGCACCGTTCGCCTGTTGGTACAGCAAGTGTTAAGGCTGTTTTTTGTCAATAACTAACTATAATAGCATTAGCATATGACGGTTACCAAGACAGAAACTCAGAAAACACCCCCACAACCGGCCCGTTATTTTTTGATCCGTTGGAGCCGTATAAACCGATCGTATTGAATTTGGCACAACGTACGACTCCGTCTACGGATATCCTCATTTCATAAAAAAGCATTTCCTGAGTTTGACCTTTTGGGGGTCACCGGATTGTGTTGAACATTCATCACCGATGGCAGTGGACCGAACAAGTGGGTTGCCTGTTTCCTTCAACAATACTTCCGCGAAGGCTATGCCTGAAGGAGACATCAAGGAAAGAAACAGGACCGCTTTGCCAACAATGTCCCTGTGCTTGCTTTTTGTCGTAAACAAAGCCGTTGTCTCCAGAATATATTAATGAGAGATTTGAATACTCATGACAGGCCGAGCTGCCCAAACGGTCTGAGCAGTTCGGCCTGTCGGTTTAATTAGAAACACTACTTAAAGGTCTTCAGGATATATTCAGCAATCTTTTTTGCATCCGCATCCGAAATCGTTTTTTCATCAAACTTGGTCATGCCCGGTCCTGGATTCCTCATCTTACCCACGATGTCCGCAGCCGTCTTGACACCATTAGCCTCACGTTCCTTCTTGTGGAGAGGCTTTAGGGGATTGATGATATTGCCGCCATTGGGATGACACACCGCGCAGTTGTCTTTGAATAACGCTTCTCCTGATGTTCCCTTTGAAGTCTCCTCTGCAAAAAGAGAAGGTCCAAAGAGAGATACCGATATCGCCAAAAGAGATATCATAAAAATCCTATGCATGTTCCATCACCTCCTTCCCTCATTTTGTGTTCCGTATTGCATGGTAAGATAGCCGATTATCTTTTGTGCATCATCTTCATTAATCGGTGCTCCCATGACCTTTATCATCTTGTTCACCGTTGCAGTCCATTGAGCCACCGGCAATCTCGGCTGCATAGTGATGTAATCGAGGCTGTGGCAGGTAGCGCAAAGCGTCTCGGTCTTTTCTTTGCCCTCTCCTGCCTTCAGTTCAGTCCGGATCGTGGGAAGAGCGATGGAATGCACCGTGTCCTGAGGGCCAGCAGAAGCAAGCCCCGCAATGAGCAAGAGTGGTATCGTCAATAGTGTCCGTTTTTTCATAGCGTCCTCCTATATAACCACCACTTCTGTCTTTTCCACCCTGTTCCAGAGATATCCTGCGGGATTCCATAGGCCCTCAAACGGCTGGGACTCGCCAACACTATTCGTTGCTTTTGCCATCAGCGTATATTTTTGAGGCTTGTAAGGCCTCCAGAGATACTTCCATTGTATCCATGCATATCTGCCCATGTCCTTGCCAAGCTCCGCCTCTTTCCACGTCTTGCCGCCATCAACGGATATGATCACTTCCCTGATGCTATAGCCACCCGAGAATGCTATGCCCATAATCTCAGTTGTTTTATTCTTAGGCAGCTGCACGTTCTCTGCGGGCTCGATGATGAGGGACCGTGTCGTCATCCGGTTGATAGGGATGGTCGTCTTCGGGACTAAGCCCGGTGCAATGCAGCCGCAAGGGGTATCAGGAATCCTGTAAGCACTCTTCACCCAGAACCCTTCAAATGCCTGTGGGAGGACCGTAATTTCGGTTAATGACTTCACCCAGTAAGTGGCATACCAACCGGGAACAATAAGCCTTGCGGGAAAACCGTTCAACAGCGGCATATATGATCCGTTCATTTCATAGGCAACAATGATGTCGTCCTCCATTGCCTTGTCAATCGGGAGGCTCTTTACGAAATCAGGAACAGTAGGCAGGGGTGGCTCATCGAGCCCGTCAAAGGAAACATCCACTGAGCCCGTCTTGATGCCTGCTGCGTTCAGAATATCCTTCAAGCGGACTCCTGTCCAAGTGACATTCCCCATAGCACCATTTTTCCACTGTCCACCGGCAACTCTCGGCTCAAAGAAACTCCTGCCGTTCCCCGAACACTGGATGACAGCTGTATAGGTGACCTTCTCGAACTTCTTTATATCTTCCATTGAGAGATGAAGCTCCTTTTCCGTATTTCCGCCAACTTTGAGCTTCCAATCACGCAAATCTACCGATGTCGGGATGTTGGCGATATGCCATCTCACAAAAAGCGCATCGTTTGCTGTAATGAGGTCCTTGAAGTAGTGAAGAGGAGTTTCAAGCTGTGGTGGTCTCGAGGTAAGGAGAACTAAGTCCGTCTTTTCAGGAAATTTGACGAGTCTCCTTTCATCGGCAAATAGTGTAGATGGGTTCTTTCCGAGAGCAGCCATCGCGGCAACGGCTCCAGCTGCTGTCTTTAATAATTCCCGCCGGGTAAATCCCCTGCAAAGCATGCTTTTCTCTCCTTTCTTCTGTCAGATACCTACTTGATACCACAAAAATCACGCGTATGCAAGTTTACCAAAAATGTGTGGCGACCATTTATCACCATGGGCACAGGCGTCGTACGATGACTGTTCTCTTTTTATTCATTACTGCCTAATGGCAAGTGCCTGCTGGCGCTTGACAAGGGTGCGAAACCTGATAGAATGAAAAAAAAGCGGGTCGTCAACTTTTTTTTATGAAGATGTGTGTTGCTCTAGACGAAAAATCACGTAAAATTTCAACAAGGGGGATGCGGTGCCTAATACAGAAAGATTGGAAAAAATAGCAAAATTGATACGTTACTTTAGCCTTATCTCGACTACGGAGGCTGGCTCAGGGCATCCGACCTCTTCTCTTTCTGCAGCCGACTTGATGGCCGGGCTGCTGTTTGGTGGATTCTTCAGATATGACGCGAAGCAGCCCAATCATCCGAATAATGACCGGCTGATCTTTTCGAAAGGACATGCCTCACCTCTGTTCTATGCGATGTGGGCTGCCGCGGGGGAAGTGACCGAAGAGGAACTGATGACGCTGAGGAAATTCGGCAGTCGTCTCGAAGGCCACCCCACAACCGCCTTCCGCTTTACCGAGGCCTCTACGGGTTCTCTGGGGCAGGGCCTTTCGATCGGTCTTGGAATGGCTCTGAATGCAAAGTATGTCGATAAACTGCCCTACAGGACATACGTGCTTCTTGGTGACAGTGAAATGGCAGAGGGTTCACAGTACGAGGCGCTCCAAATCGCTTCTTTCTATGAGCTCGATAACCTCGTGGGTATCATGGATGTGAACCGTCTGGGACAGCGAGGGGAAACCATGTACGGGTACAATCTCGCTGTTTATGAAAAAAGGGTCTCATCGTTTGGCTGGGAAACGCTTCTCATCGACGGTCACTCTCTGCCGGAAATTCTTACGGCTTATGAAAAAGCCCTCACGATCCGCAATAAACCGGTTATGATCATCGCCAAAACTATAAAAGGGAAAGGGGTGTCGTTTATCGAGGACAAGAATGGCTGGCACGGTAAGGCGCTCAACAAGGAAGAGTTAGCCCGTGCCCTCAAGGAATTAGATACGGTGGATACCGCAATCCGTGGCGAGATATCGAAGCCCGACGAATTGAGACCGGCCGAGAAGGTATCCCAGAAAGCCGCGCAGATTTCCTATGAAAAGGATAAGTCTGTCGCCACAAGGCACGCTTACGGTAATGCTCTGGTGAGGATCTTTCCACAATTCCCTGAGATGGTGGTTTTAGATGGCGAGGTAAGTAATTCGACCTTTGCCGAAATATTCAAGAAGGCCTATCCCGAGCGGTTCTTCGAGATGTACATTGCGGAACAGAATATGGTTGGAACCGCATTGGGTCTTTCCCGCAGAGGTAAAGTCCCCTTCGTGTCGACTTTCGCAGCGTTTTTTACACGGGCATTCGACCAGATACGGATGAGCCGGTATTCCGACGCAAATATTAAGTTTTGTGGTTCGCATGCAGGCGTCTCGATTGGCGAGGACGGCTCTTCCCAGATGGGCCTTGAAGACATAGCCATGTTCAGGACCCTTTTGGACAGTGTGGTGTTGTATCCTTGTGACGCGGTGTCCACTGAGAGGCTGGTGGAAGAAGCCGCTCAATACAAGGGCATTGTATACATACGCGCTACGCGAAAGGACACCCCGATCATTTATGACAGCAATGAGGAGTTTCGTATCGGCGGAAGCAAAGTCGTAAGAAAGAGTGACAAAGACGCTGTCACGGTCTTGGGAGCTGGGATTACCCTCCATGAAGCACTGGGCGCTTACGAGGAATTGAAAAACGAGGGGATTTTCATACGGGTGATCGATTTATACAGTATAAAGCCTCTGGACGATGCGATGCTTTATAAAGCTGCGAGTGATACGAACTCGATTATTACAGTGGAAGACCATTTTGCCGAAGGGGGCATTGGCGAGGCGGTCAGGAGCGCACTGGCTGATAGAGATGTGCCAATTCATTGCCTATCGGTGAGGAAGGTGCCAAGAAGCGGAAAGCCGGATGAGCTCCTTGACTATGAGGACATTTCAAGAAATGCAATCATAAGAAAGGTGAGGGAGATTTTATGAGGCCTGAGAACCTGAAGACGAAACTATTTTTGGACGGGGGGGACCCCCATGAAACAAAGGAGATTATCGATTTGCTGGGGTTCCTTGATGGGCAGACGACAAATCCGACGCTTATCTCTAAGAATCCAAACGCACGCAAACGTCTTGAGCAGGGAGATAAGTTCAGCAGGGAGGAGATTTTCAATTTTTATCATTTTGTGGTGAGAGAAATCTCCGGACTGATCCCTCAAGGTTCGATATCGGTCGAGGTATATGCTGATGCCTCTACTTCTGCAGAGCAGATGATGAAACAGGGAAGAGAGATGTTCTCCTGGATCCCTAATGCCCATATCAAGTTTCCTACGGCCACAGAAGGATTAAAGGCCGCCCAACAGGCTGTGAAAGAGGGACTGCGGGTGAATATGACCCTTTGTTTTAGTCAAGAACAAGCAGCTGCCGTATACGCGGCAACGCTGGGCGCAAAAAGGGGAAACGTGTATGTTTCGCCCTTTATCGGGCGGCTTGATGACCGGGGCGAAAATGGGATGGATCTTATAGCGAATATTCTCTGTATGTATCGTAAGGGGAATGCCCATGTTGAGGTCCTGACTGCCAGCGTCAGGAGCTTGGACCATTTATTTTATGCATTAAAGCTCGGTTCCGACATTATCACTGCGCCGTTTGCGATATTAAAGGAATGGGGACAAAAAGGGCTTCCGATGCCCAGGAACGACTATGTCTATCATGGCGGAAATTTAAAGGCGATTCCCTATAAAAATATCGACCTCACAAAAAAATGGACGGATTATGACATCCATCATGAGTTGACCGATAAAGGCATGGAGAAGTTTTCACAGGATTGGAATGCATTGCTCAAATAAGACGATGAACACAGGGCACGATCTTTTAGGTCAGAGAAGGTTTGCCTTTGGCCCCAGGCGAACTCTTACCATAATAGGTCATTAAAGATTTTTTGAGGGAAGATGAAGATAGCGATTGGTGCTGATCACGGAGGGTTTCTTCTTAAGGACATCATCGGTCAATTCTTAACCGGCAAAGGATACGAGGTTATTGATCTCGGGGCATACAGTGCTGAGCCATCAGATTATCCGGACTTTGCGCGGTCTGTTGCAGAAGCGCTCCTTAAAGGAAAAGCCGAAAGGGGGATCCTCGTGTGCGGCAGTGGCGTAGGCGCTTCAGTTGCTGCAAACAAGTTCCCCGGTATCAGGGCGGCTGTCTGCCATGATACATTCTCCGCTCATCAGGGCGTTGAGGACGATGACATGAATATCCTCTGCCTCGGGGAGAGAGTCATCGGTCCGGAACTGGCAAAGGAAGTGGTGGGCAAGTTTCTCGCAGCAGAGTTCTCTTCTGCCGAAAGGCATGTCAGGAGACTCAAGAAGGTTCAAAGCATAGAGAAAGATTTCATGAAGACATGAGGAAGCCGCTGCAAGAAATTGTCGAAATGAGGGGAATTTCCGATCATGGCTGATGAGATTATCGATAGCAGATTCCTGCAGACGTGTGACATCCCTCTCGATCAACTGACCATTCAGCCTTTTACGCTGGTCATTTTCGGGGGTGGAGGCGACTTAAGTAGGAGAAAACTCGTGCCAGCTGTATTTCATCTTTTCTCAGAGAATGAACTTTCCAAAGGATTTTCTGTCTTAGGGTTCGGCAGGCACGAAATGACCGATGAGCAGTATCGTGCAATGATGAGGGAGGCAGTCGCAGAATTCGGTGAAGGGCCATTTGATACAGATAGGTGGACGGCATTCAGTACCCATCTTTTTTACGAGTCAGGACATTTTGAAAAAGAGGAAAGTTATAAAAAGCTTGTCGAGAAAATGCGACAAATCTCGAATTCTTTTCCTGAGTGTGGTGCGCACATCATCTATTATGCGGCGGTCCCCCCCCACGCAACTCCACTCATAATTGAGCACTTGAAGCATCTCGACCTCTGCAAGGGGGCCTTCAATGCAAAGGTCATCGTTGAGAAGCCCTTCGGCAATGACCGTGCTTCTGCAGTACAATTGAACAAGATTCTGGCCGATGCGTTTGATGAGAGCCAGGTGTACCGCATTGACCACTACCTCGGTAAGGATCCCGTCCAGAATATCATTTTTCTTCGCTTTTCGAACTCCGTATTCGAACAACTCTGGAATTGCCGATATATAGACAACGTGCAAATATCCGTAGCTGAGGATATCGGCATCGAGCACAGAGGCGGATTTTATGAGGAAACCGGAGTTGTCAGAGATATTGTGCAGAACCATATGATGCAACTCATCGGGCTCGTGGGGATGGAAGCGCCTATCGGCTTTAAGGCCGATTTTATCCGGGACGAGATAGTGAAGATACTCCGGTCAATTCGTCCGCTCAGTGAAGAGCATATCGATAAGTATATGGTTCGAGGGCAGTATGGCCGCGGGCGCATTCACGGAAAGGACGTTCCGGGCTACCGGCAAGAGGAAGGTGTAGTGCCTTCCTCGAATACACCGACATTTTTTGCTGGTAAATTCTATATAGATAACCTGCGCTGGGCAGGAGTCCCCTTCTACGTCCGGACGGGTAAAAGTCTGTCCAGACATATCACCGAGATATGTATACAACTCAAGCGTCTTCCGCTCAGGCTTTTTGGTCGTACCTGCGACGTTATGGAGCCCAATGTTCTTGTGCTGACCATTCAGCCCGATGAAACGATATCATTACGGTTTAACGTCAAGTATCCCCACGCATCCAACAAGGTGTATTCTGCCAAGATGATATTGAACTATCGAGAAGCGTTTAAGGCATCCGAGCATCCCGCCTATGAACGACTCTTGGTCGATTGCATAAAAGGAGATTTGACCCTCTTTGTAAGGCAGGACGCGGTGGAGGCGATGTGGGAAGTGGTTGATCCGATTATTGCTCGCTGGGAAAATATTAGCCCGGGGGATTTTCCGAATTATGCCGCCGGAACGTGGGGTCCCCTCGATGCCCACTTCTTGCTCGAAAAGGAGGGCCGCTGCTGGATAACGGATTAGGCTCATGCGATGGATAATCTTCGTCAACAGGAAGCTGGCTCTCTGG
>DMNE01000519.1:0-13561 GCA_003453735.1 Nitrospiraceae bacterium
AAGATCCAGGGATACTTATATCGGTTGGCTAGGGCTTATTACGGAACAGCTGAACCTTATGCAAGACAAATAACTCCGGAAACCAAGGGAAAGACGATGTGGAAGGATATCTCCGAAGTTCCGGTGAAATCATTTCCGTCATTATTTAGTTGCTTTTTTACAGTAAAAACTGATATATATAAAAGCTTTTAGAACAGTTGACTCACTCGGCNNCTTTCTAAAAGATAGTTTAGACACAAAGAAGGGAACAGAGGCATCCGTACATGATTGTCGTCAGGAGGATTATCTTGGGTTGTTCGCCTGTCCCAGCGACTGCACTGTCAACGTGTGAGTCTCTCAAGTGCATCCCTAAAGAAATAGGGTATGATAAAGATGCGAGCGGAAGCCTTGGACTCTGATCTCGGAATAGGAGAAGCGGTCATGTCGGACGCCGGTGGATATCGGTTCTTCACGAACTGGTTCTCATCAGGGCTGCAACACGCATTCGGTAATTTGGGCAACGTCCTGAAGAACCCCTGCGATGGTGCGGACAGGATGCAACCGTGGCTGTGACGGCGAAAACGCTTTCTGCGAGGGGCAGAGAGGGATACGCGGGGGGTGCCAGAAAGATNNGATACGCGGGGGGGTGTCGGAAAGATGATTTGTCATAAAGGCTTGAGACGTGCACGATTGCTGTTTTTTATCATGCTGCAGGCACTCGGTGCGGGGGTTCTCTTTTTTCCGGCTGCCGCTGCTGCTTGGACCATCGGTGTAATTGTTCCGGGGGATAACTCATATTACCGGGATGTCAACAATACCTTTGTATCGAACCTGAATAGGGAAGGGTATGCCGGAAAGTTTGACATGGTGATACAGAAACCGTTCCCAGACCCTATCTCATTGAGCAACGCCGCACGAAAACTTGTCGCTCTGGATGTTGATGTCATCGTCACCTATGGAGCGCCTGCCACGCTTGCCGCCGCAGAGGAAAAATCGAGGGTTCCCATTGTATACGCTGCAGTATATGATCCGCTCATTCCGAGAATCAAGGCCAAAAATATTACCGGTATAAGCTCAAGACTGTCTGTTACAAGCCTTTTGCGATATCTCAGTGGTTTGAATAACCTTACAACCCTCGGGGTTATCTATAGTGCTGGTGAGGAGGATTCCATATTTCAGTTGCGCGAATTGCTGAAGCTTTGCCAACGGCGTGGCTTCCGCGTTGAGGCGATAGATCTGAAGAGGCCCCAGGACGTAAGGATGGCACTTTCGGGGAAGAAACTCGATGCAATCTTCATCACGGGAAGCTGTATAGCGAGTATGGCCTGTTCCTCGATTACAGATTTTGCAAGGGAGCAGAAGATTCCAACAGCTGCCCTCATTCCTTTTAAAACATGTCCTGCCACTGTTACCCTTACCGCAAGTCCGAAGGGGCAGGGAGAGATGATTGCCGAGATGGTGATGAAGATTCTCAATGGTACTCGCCCTGAAAGGATTAAAGCAGATTCCTCCGACGATATCGAATTAATTTTTAACCTCAAAGAAGCTATGACGATGGGTTTCAGGATACCTATGGAGCTCGTTACAGAGGCGACAAGGCTTATTCAATAAGATTATGAACACATTTGTGAGGTGCGTTGTTGTCTTTTTTCTTTTGCTGCTCCCCTTGAGGGGATACGGTCAAGAGGAGCTTCTCATCGGGCTTACGCCCGAAGAAAATATTTTCAAGCAGATGGACAGGTATAGGCCTCTTGCGTCCTACCTGTCGACGAACCTCGGCATGAAGGTGAGACTCACCATCTTGAGCAGATACGGAGACGTTATCGACAAGTTTACCTCACGCAAGATGGATGGTGCTTTTTTCGAGGCCTTCACTGCTGTGCTCGCCATGGAAAAGCTCTCCCTTGAGCCGATAGCTACCCAGGTGAATCTTGATGGCACATCCACAACCCAGGGGTATATCTTTGTGAGGCAGGACAGTGGCATAAAAACCGTAAAGGATATGGAAGGCAAGCGGATGGCCTTTGTCGACAGGGCGANNGGGAGCCATGATTCCGCGATCTATTCCGTTCTCGACAACCGTGCCGATGTCGGCATAGCAGATAGCGAGGTCTATCGGAGGATGGTTGAGAAAGACCCTTCGATTAAGAGCGAACTTTCCATTATCTCGCAATCACCGGCTTTTCCTGGTACAACACTCTGCCTCAGGAAGGATTTGCCGGAAAAGATAAAAGCAAAGATCACGCGGATACTCCTGGACAGNNCGCAAAGATCATGCGGGGACTCCTGGACATGAATAAAGACCCTGAAAGCAAAGAAGTCCTGAGAAATCTCGGGGTAGCAAAGTTCCGCGGAGTAAGTAAAGACGATTTTCTCCCCGTTTTTGAAATAGTAAAGAAAGCAGGAATCGATATAACGTCCTATAGGTATAAATGAAGAAAAGACTCATATATGCTTTTGCCCTCCTGTTTTTTCTCTTTTCTTTGGGATCAGGGTTGACCATGGTGTATATCTATCGAGTAACTTCTGATCTTCAGTCGGTCATCAATCTCCACCGGATAGAGATCATCCGTCAGAATCTCGTTATCAACACGCAGACAGTCCAATCGAACCTTTACACGACGGGCACCGTCTTTGGCAAGGAACTGGATGTGATCGTGGAGAACGTCAGCGCCCTGGACAACTCTGTCCATGGCTGCAGTAGCTGTCATCATAGTAAAGAGATGACGGAGAGGCTGAAAGAAGTCGAAAAAAATGTGGAGCAGTATAAAGAGGCGCTCAGTTATCTGATCACCTCCACAGCCAACCCGGAGAGGGTCGAACGGTTGAAGATGGTAGCGGTTGGCATCGGCGATAGGCTTCTGTCACAGACGCAGGAGATGGCTTTTATCGCCGACAGGAGCCTCAGCACGAAGACCATAAAGGCGATTAAGGAGATCAACAATTCCAGGGACATCCTGATCGTAACCCTCTTTATTGCTATAGCCATCGCCCTAATCATCGCTATTGTCTTGACAAAACAGATAACGAAACCTGCATATGCGCTTGTCGCTGCAACCCGGATGATCGCCTCCGGGCATCTTGGATATAAGACATCCTATGATGACAAGACCGAATTCGGAGAGCTCGCGCGCAACTTCAACGCAATGAGTGAACGATTGAAGGACGAACGTGAGCATATCGTTCAGTATATTGAACAACTCGCCGGCCTTTACGACATAACCCTGTCCTTTTACGAGATCACCGAGATGGAAGATGCCTATAGAGGAATTTGTGAACAGCTGGCTAAGCTCTTGAAGGCGCAACAGTGTGCTATCGTTCTTTACAATGTCGAGCAGGATCTTTTTGTCGCTCATCCCTCAGTCTATGGTCTGCAGGATGAGGAGACACGGCTTCTGAAATTTTCCCGACAGGGGGAGGAAGAACTCTTTCACCGAGTCGAGGGTCTTCCCGTCATCTCGAATGACCCTCTCAACGATGAGCGCTTAGACCCTGCTCTCGCGCAAGCCTTGCACGAACGGTCTGTCCTCATAGCATGGCTGCAACGGAAAGGAAGGCTGCTCGGTGCCCTGAGAGTGGCGAACAAAGATGGGGTTTTTACCGACGAGGACGCAAAACTCTTGACCATCCTTGCAAACCATATCGCCGTCGCCAGAGAAAATGCCCTCCTGTATCAATACTTGCAGGATCAGATGTCAGAGCTGCGGGAGACCCAGGAACAGCTCATCCAGTCTGCGAAGCTGGCTGCAATAGGAGAACTCGCCTCGAACGTAGCCCATGAGATCAATAATCCCCTGACGAGCATCATCGGTTTTACCGAGATGCTGAAGGACGAGGGGGACATCCATCGCATCCAGAGCCGTCTCGATATCATCGAGAAGGAGTCTTTGAGGGCGAGGGACATCGTGAGGCATCTACTGCAGTTTGCAAGAAAAAGTCCTCTGCACCTTGTGGAAGTCGATATCAACGAAGCGCTGAGGGAGGTGTTGCCGCTCATCGATGCTCAGGCAAAGAGGAATCGTATCGAGATACGCGAGGATTTTGTTGAAGTTCCTAAGACGGTGGGGGATCTCAACCAGTTAAAGCAGGTCTTTATCAACATCATCAATAACGCCATTTCCGCGATGCAAGAGGGCGGAGAACTCACGATAAGGACTGCTCGTCTCGGAGAATATATCCTCATTGATTTTGAGGATACCGGCGCCGGTATCCGAAAGGAGATTCTGTCACGGATCTTTGAGCCCTTCTTCACAACGAAGAAGGACAAGGGGACGGGCCTTGGGTTATCAATCAGTTACCGCATCATCCAGGACCACGGTGGAAGGATCGATGTCGAGAGCAATGACGGGAAGGGTACCACGTTCACAGTAAGGCTTCCGATAAAAAGTCAAAAGGCGTCGTAAGTCCGCGATCCGCAGCGGTCGCCCCGCTGAGCTCTCATCGTATTGATGACATTCATGCATTATAGGGGAGGAGTATCATATGGAAGAAGTCTACAGTATAAAGATTCCTGTTTTTGAAGGACCGCTGGACCTCCTGCTACACCTTATCAGGGAGAACAAGATAGATGTTTATGATATTCCCATCGCCCTTATCACGCACCAGTACCTTGAGTACATAGAGATGATGAAGGAACTCAATCTCGACGTTGCCGGTGAGTTTCTTCTTATGGCAGCGACGCTCATCCATATCAAGTCGAGGATGCTCCTTCCGGTAGATGAAGAGGTGAAGGATGAAGAACAGGAAGACCCGAGATTCGAATTGGTTCAGAGGCTCCTTGAGTATCAGGCATTTAAGGAGGCCTCCTTTGCATTGCGGGAAATCCAGGATGAGTGGAGTAATGTGTTTTACCGGGATTTCTCGGGGGGGGAAGAGAAGGGGAAAAGACGTTCTGCTGACGACGGACTCTCCGCTTTGGAGACGAGTTCCCATGGGTATCTGCTTGAAACCGGTGAAGCCGCTTCTGAATCCCTCCAACTCTTTGATCTCAACATCTTCGACCTTCTCTCTGCATTCAGGAAACTCTTGGATAAGGCGCCGCCCGAGGTTGTTGCGATCACAAGGGAGACGCTAACAGTGAAGGACCGGATATCGTTTATCATGGAGAAGCTCGAAAATGAGAATGCCGTACGATTTGAAGACCTCCTGGGAGCGACGGCGAGACGGTCTCATCTCATAGTCACCTTTATTGCCTTCCTCGAAATCTTGAGATTGGGGCTCGCACGAGCATATCAGGAACGGGACTTCGGAAATATATGGATTATCAAGAAACAGGGATCCCCGCAAGAAGTGGAATGATGTCAGAGCGCTCCCTGGTAACGCATCGCCTTTAACCTGCTTTGCAGTGCGATGTTCCCAGTTGCCTGCCGGAGAAGATCCTTCTATCAAGGGTTGTCGAGTATGCGCCGCATATTCGTCTCACCGATAACACGGCAAGGGCCCGGTCTCTCTGGGGCCGTCTTTGTGCAGCCCAAATCCGAACTTGTTTTGTGGTATAATTTTTAAAAACAAGATCAGAGACGGTTCGATACTACCATGTACGACCGAAGGGGGTTGATGCAATGAAAGTGATTCTGAAAGAAGAGGTGAAGAGTCTCGGAAGCATCGGCAGTGTGGTGAACGTTGCTGACGGGTATGCACGGAATTATCTCATACCCAAAAACCTTGCCGTCGAGGCGAACACAAAAAATATAAAGGCGCTCGAGCATGATAAGAAGAAGATAGAGGCGCGGGCGAAGAAGATCAGAAATACGGCTCAGGATCTCTCAGATAGACTGGCGGGCCTGACCCTTACTGTAAGCGCGAAAGTTGGGGAAGGGGAAAAGCTGTTCGGCTCCATTACGACGATGGATATTGCGGAGGCGCTCAAGAAGGAGGGGTTCGATATTGAACGGAAGAAGATTATGCTTGATGAGCCGATCAAGAGACTTGGTTCCTTTACCGTGGGGATTAAGATTCACCCTCAAGTGACATCTCAGTTGGCCCTACACGTCGTTGCAGAATGAGGGATATCGATTCGACCGTTGACAGACTTCCCCCTCAGAACCTTGAGGCGGAGCAATCCGTCCTCGGCGCTATCCTTCTGGACAATGAAGCGATTCCAAAGGCATTAGAGATTCTTTCCCCGGACGATTTTTATCGGGACGCGCACAGAAGGATATTCGACAGCATGACAGAGCTCTACGAAAAAAATGAAGCGATAGACCTCATCACCGTTACCGATGCGCTGAAGAGAAAAAATGAACTGGATATTGTGGGCGGTGTCACCTATCTTTCCAGCGTTGCCAATCAGGTTCCGACGTCTGCAAATGTGCGGTACCACGCAAAGATCATAAAAGAGAAGGCCCTGCTCAGGGGACTCATCAGGACAACGACAGAGATCGCCGCAAGGGTATATGAATCCTCCCTCGAGGCTGATGAACTTGTTGATTTTGCTGAGAGGACTATATTCGAGATCTCCGACAGGCGGACCAAGACGTCTTTCTTTACCCTCAAGGAAGTGATCAAGAGCAGCTTTGAGATGATCGAGCACCTCTATGACAAGAAGGAAGCGATTACCGGTGTACCGTCAGGATTCCCCGATCTCGATGAATTGACGACCGGTTTCCAGCCGGGAGACCTCATCGTCATCGGGGGAAGACCTTCCATGGGCAAAACGGCACTTGGAATGAATATTGCGCAACATGTTGCCCTCGAGGTGAGAGAGCCTGTTGCCATATTCAGCCTCGAAATGTCAAAGGAACAGCTTGCGCTGCGGATGCTTTGCTCCGAAGCTATGGTGGATTCCAATAGCGTGAGAAAGGGTTTCATCAGAAAAGAGGACTGGCATAAACTCACGAGTGCAGCGGGAAGGCTTGCCGAGGCTCCGATCTTTATCGATGATTCGTCGGGGACCTCAGTCCTCGAGATGAGGGCAAAAGCGAGGCGGCTTAAAAATGAACATCACGGTCTCAGCCTTGTCCTCGTGGATTATCTCCAGCTGATGAGGAGCAGGGGCGGTTTTGAGAGAAGGGAACAGGAGATATCAGAGATATCGCGCTCCCTGAAGGGGCTGGCAAAAGATCTCAAAGTCCCGGTTATCGCCTTGAGCCAGCTCAACAGAGGCGTTGAACTAAGGAAACCTCCGATACCCAATCTTGCAGACCTTCGGGAATCAGGCGCTATTGAACAGGATGCGGATGTCATCATTTTCCTTTACCGTGAGGAGTTTTACAATCGAGAGACTGCAAACAAAGGAAAAGCAGAGGTGATCATTGCAAAACAACGCAACGGCCCGACAAAAACCATTGATCTCACCTTCCTTTCAAGCTGCACGAAGTTTGTACCTTTTTCAAGAATGGAATACCACGAGGAATCCGGAGAGGGTTTTTGACAGCAGCAATCCTGGCAGGTGGTGAAAACAGACGGATACCGTATGTCAAGGGCTTGCTCGCAGTGGAAGGCAGAACGATTATCGACCGCAGTCTTGATGTGCTGCGAAAAGTGTTTGACAGGGTTGTGATTAGCACGAATTCGCCGGAGTGGTATTTCCGGTTCGGTGTTCCCCTGATCGGCGACGTGAAAATGAAAAGGGGGCCAATGACGGGGATATTGTCGGTTCTCCTTGCCACAAGCGACGCAGCCGTATTTGTTGTTGCGTGCGATATGCCCTTTATCAGCGAGGCGCTGCTTAGATATATGCTTACTCTCTTTGAGGAGCAGGGGGCACGGGGCAACAGAGGAATTGATGCGGTGATTCCTGTCTTCGGAGGCAAAACGGAGCCGCTCTTTGGCATTTATACGCGAAACGTGGTGAAGGTTATGGAAGGGATGCTCAGGGAAGGCAATACGAGCCTTCAAGCCATGTTCGGCAACACAGAGGTTTTGTATATCGATGAGGAAGCGGTCAGGGCGAGAGACCCTCTAGGGAGATCCTTCATAAACATAAACACCATGGAGGATTATAAGAAGATCAGGGGCGCTCTGTGTTTGGTGTAGGAATACAGGAGGTCATACTTCTTTTCATAATTACCCTTGTGCTGTTTGGTGGATCGAGATTGTCGCAAATCGGGACGTATCGGTTAGGCCATCAGGAACTTCAAGAAGGCCACATCCGCATCAGAAGACGTAGAGATCGCCCCGATAACGCCTGTTGAAGAAAAGAACGGGGAAAAACAAGGAAGAGCTTAAGGGAAATGCATAGAGGAGCTACCGCAGAGATTGACCTCAATGCCGTGTCTCGCAACCTTCACGTCGTCAGAACGGCTGCTGAAAATCGTCCGGTTATAGCAGTTGTGAAGGCGGATGCGTATGGTCACGGCGCCATTGAGATTTCAAGGAGACTTGTGAGTGAGGGGGTCTCGGTCCTTGCAGTGGCATATAGTGATGAAGCAATAGCCCTCAGAAAAGCGGCTATCGACTCCCCGATATTGGTCCTTTTTGATAGATACAGCTTCTCTGACTTTTTTGAATACAGACTCATTCCCGTCATCCATGATGTTCAAACGGCCGAGAGGCTTTCCGGGGAAGCAAAGGCGAGAGGACACTCTCTTGATGTCCATATAAAGGTAGATACCGGAATGGGGAGACTCGGTCTGCATAGCGAGAGGGTAGTGGATGATCTCAATGCCATAGCAGCAATGGATTGCCTGAATGTCACGGGGATTATGAGCCATTTCTCGGAGGCGGACATTGCAGAGAGGTCTTATGCGAATGAACAGCTGAAGAAGTTTACAATGGTAAGGAATGCATTCCTTTGGAACCAGAAAAAAAAGATCCTCTTTCATATAGCCAACAGCGCGGCCGTACTCTCTTTCAAGGACGCGCACCTGGACGCTGTAAGACCAGGCTTGATGCTCTATGGATATTCTCCATTCGCGGCGGTCGACAGTCAGGCGTCGGCAATCAGCGATCAGCAGCCGTCTTTTGAACTCAGACCGGCTATGAAGATCAAGACCCGGATACTCTGCCTGAGAAGGCTCCGGCGAGGAACGCCTGTAAGCTACGGGAGGACATTCATTACCAAGCGAGAGAGCCTCGTTGCGGTTTTGCCTGTTGGGTATGCTGATGGCTACAGCAGGGTTCTGTCCAATACGGCGGATGTTCTTATCAGGGGTAAAAGAGCTCCTGTTGTAGGAAGGGTCTGCATGGACTTAACGATGGTTGATGTTACAGAGATTCAGGATGTCGCCGAGGATGATGAGGTGGTGCTCCTTGGGACGCAGGCCGCGCAAGAGATTACCGCCCACGAGGTTGCTCAGAAGGCGGGTACAATTTGCTATGAAATCCTCACTACGTTGGGAAGCCAGTCGAAAAGGGTGTATGTGCAGTGAAGCCGTCGAGCGATAGTTATCAATCCTATACGTAAACCGATTAGGAAGGAGGTGAATGTTATGAAAATACCTTTTGTGAAAGAGGTCTCATGGTATCTTGTTGTTGCGATGTTTGTTATTGCCATCTGTCCTCGAGTGGATGCCGGGATTGCACCGTCCACCGTGCTGCCTTCATCCCAGTTCGACAGGGCCGCTGACCTCGAGAAGATCCAGCGGACACTGGAGATGAAGGCGGTGAAGGACCGGCTTGAGAAACTCGGATTCACCAATGACGAGATCACCTCAAAATTCGGTCAGCTGAATGACCGGCAGTTGCACCAGCTTGCCCTTCAGATCGATGACCTCAGGGTGGGCAAAGATGATGCCATCGGTATTATCATAGCTATTCTTGTTATTGTGCTCCTGGTTGTTTTGATTCTCCACTTCACTGGTCACAAGGTTATCGTTACTTGATGAAGGCCACAGGAATACGTCGGGAGTCGGCTGTCGGCGGTATACCTATCGGCATCCGATTTTCGACGTGTTGTCTCTTCCTGGTAGCATGTTGGTTCTTGCTGCTTTCCCTCTCTTTCGTGTCAGGATGCGCCCACGGGAGCAGTAAGACCGTGCTGCAACAGGATAAGAGATACGGGTATGCTCACATCATACGGGGTCTTCCCTTCTATCCACAGGAAGATTATCAGTGCGGTCCGGCATCGCTTGCATCAGTGCTGAATTACTGGGGCAGCGCGGTTAGTCCAACGGATATCGCAAAGCATATCTACAGCCGATCGGCGCGGGGGACTCTGAACGTTGATATGGTTCTGTATGCCGAGGCGAGGGGCCTTGAGGCGTTTTCCTATTCGGGCGGACTTGATGATGTCAGGGCAAAGATTGAAGCCGGCTATCCCCTTATCGTACTTGTTGACGAGGGTTTTTCTTTCTACCAGGTGAACCATTTCATGGTGTTAGCCGGCTATAGCGATGATGGTGTAATAGTGAATTCGGGAAGAAAGGAAGGAAAATTCATCCCCACGGGGGCCTTCCTCAAATTATGGGAAAGGACAAAATTCTGGACACTCTTCATAAGGAGGAAGTGAGCGACCACATGGGGAAGAGAACAATAACAGAGGCATATCACATAGGTGCCTGTGTCCTCTACGCTCTTTTCTGTTTGCTTGTAACGGGTTGCGCCCTGCCACGGATTGTCGTGCTCGATGACCCTCTGAGTCCGGAAGAACATATCAACCTCGGAGTGGCATACGAAAAAAAAGGAGAGTTCGACAATGCGATAAAGGAATACGAAATGGCGTCAAAGAAGCTTCCCCTTGCCTACCTCTATCTCGGTAATGTCTATTTTCAGAAGAATGAGTTCGGAGTTGCGGAAGGGTATTACCGGAAAGCTATAAAGAAAGACCCCCAAAATGCCGATGCCTACAACAACCTAGCGTGGCTGTATTACACAAAAAAAGAGAGACTGGATGAAGCAGAAACTCTGGCGATAAGGGCAGCTGGACTTAACCCTGCAAAGCAGGGGATCTATGAGGATACCCTCGAAAAAATAAGGGCGCTAAAGGCCTCTCCCCCCTAAAACGAAACGCCGCCTCACCACACGCTTTCAGCGAGACCTCGGACACCTCGGTGTATCTTTTGTTCGTATTGGACGGGGCGCTATTTCATATCTGTACACTCAGAGGCCGTCGATGGCCCGGGTTTTATAGCTCTCGCCGGGCGCTTCATTTTTTTCCTTGATTTACGGGCTTTCCAGAGTTATCATTATTTTGTGTTCTAACCGGCTGGGACACCTCCTGTTATCCAAGATGCTCGGTGGCCCTTATTAGAACAACGTAACTCCAATGGGTCTATGCTTTTCTCGGCAAGATTTAGATATAAAGAAAAAAGTGAAGCATGAAAATTCTCCTGATACTTACGTTATTGTCTCTTGCACGCTGCGCACCCTATCACACTGAGGGCGGCGGAGTGGGGGGTGTTACAGGGGGTGGCACGGGAGCGTTTCTTGACCGGAGCAATCCGTGGCGTGGCGGGGTCATCGGAGCAGTTGTGGGTTCCATATCGGGAGCAACGATCGCAGAT
This sequence comes from Nitrospiraceae bacterium, assembly GCA_003453735.1. Taxonomy (GTDB): domain Bacteria; phylum Nitrospirota; class Thermodesulfovibrionia; order Thermodesulfovibrionales; family UBA9159; genus UBA9159. The sequence continues at coordinate 11,364 of DMNE01000519.1, forward strand.
ATCTCGTATCGGGGCGCCCAGGAGGCTGCCAGGGCTGGAAAACCGGTTGAGTATCGAACTGTGGACGGTCGCGGTAGGTATTACGCCGAACCCGGAGAACTCGATCAACAAGCACATTGCCGAAGGGTTCATGAAAAAATTTGGGAGGATGGTCGTCTCGTGAAAGACCGGGTCAGAGAGGTTTGCGAAGGGACAAGATACGAAAGGAAATACTAGAGGGAGGCACGGGTTTATTTTGCTGCCCGCTGTCTTTGTTATTATCATGGACTCATCATATTATGGGACAGGTAACCATGTGTCTATCAAGGATGCCTGGCTCCACGCTGCCATTCTGCTCAGGGTGGAGAAGGCGGCACCAATGGATGTTCAAATGCATGCATGGAGTCCGGCTTTTCTGTAATGTGCCCTATGTTTGACCGGGAAGGAAAGGACTCATCCGCTGCAATGATGGACGAAAGTTGTGATGTGAGAAGTGGCGTGAAGATGGTTTCTTGTCCTCCACAGAAACGATATTTTGTTATTTACAAATAATGGGAAACTATGATACATTCTGGTCATGCTACCAGAATTCATGGAGAATCAGACGAGAAAATCTATTGTCCTAGCCCTCAAAAAGCAGGGCAGCTTGTCTGTGGACGACCTCAGTGGGGAGGTGCACATAACTCCTATGGGAGTCAGGCAGCATCTCCTGGTCCTTGAGAGGAGCGGCGTAGTTGAGCACATGACCAGAAAACAAGGAGTGGGACGTCCTGTTTTCCTCTATAAACTGACGGATAAGGCAGACAATCTTTTTCCAAAGGCATACTCGGACTTTGCCCTCGATATCCTCAGGGAAATTGAAGAGAAGGACGGAAAGAGAAAGGTCGATGAGCTGTTCAGGAATAGAAATGACAGGATTCTCAGCGAAAGGATCAAGACTTTTTCAGGGAAAAGCCTCTCTGAGCGTGTTGCTCATGTCGCAGAGATACTCAATGAAGAAGGAGCCATCGTTGAAGTGGAGGAAACTCCGAAGTACTTTAGACTGAAACAATTCAACTGTCCCTTAGCAAAGGTAGCATCGGTTTATAAAGAAGCATGCGCATCTCACGGCCAGCTCCTTCAGGAGCTGGCCGGGGCTACTGTTACGTTGCAGCAGTGCATGGCTGAAGGCGCTCAGTCGTGCGTCTATGTGATACCGAAAATGTGAACGCGTCCCCTACTTTTTTTCCGCTTCTTCCTTCTTTTCCGTTGGTTCGGTGCTTTGCGGAGTTGCGCTTTCCATCTTCGCGAGAACCGCTTTGTTTATCTCTGGCTTATAGGAATTTTTCAGCGTATTAATGTAGGAATCGAACAGTTCCTTCTGCTTCTCAGCAGTCATTTTCTGGGTCAGGATGTCCTTTACTTTGTCAAAGTCCATAACGGTACCCTCTTGTTTGTCGGTCACTTTTATTATGTGATAGCCGTACGGAGTCTTAACCGGTCTGCTCACCTCACCTTTCTTGAGGGTAAAAGCAACCTTTTCGAATTCAGGCACCATTTGGCCCCTCGAAAAGAAACCGAGGTCTCCCCCATTTTTGGCCGAGGCGGTGTCTATGGATTTTTCTCTTGCGATCTTTGCAAAGTCCCCGCCCTTCCTGAGCTGATCGTAAATCTTATTTGCCTCATCTTCGGTTTTTACCAGGATATGGCTGGCCCGTACCTTTCCGTTCGCAGCAAACTCACTTTTGTGGGCATCATAGTAATCCTTCACCTCTTTATCGCTCACCTTTGCCTTATCCTCTATCTCCTTTTCGAGNNAGGGCCATTTTCGAGACCCTGCTTTTTTGCCTCCTGATAAAGGATCTCCTTTTTCACCATCTCATTGACAAATTTCTCCATCCCGCCCGGACCCTCAAACATCTTCTGAATCTGGTCAGGAAGCCCCTTCAGTTCCCTATTGATATCGTCTTGAGTGATCGTTACAGAGCCGACTTTAGCGACAGCAGCCGAATCAGACGGTTTCTGACCTGCCAGTTTTTGCTTTGAGCAGGCACACAACAAAAACGACAACGCGATAATGACAATGAACAGACGTTTCATTCCTAGTTTCTCCTCTTCTAAGTTTTTTTGTTGAAAGACAGTGCGAATCGTTCTCTTTTTACGTTGCAGGCATCTGTGGACGCGGATAGAGCCCCGCTGCCTTAACGATCCCAGGCATGGCGCTTTCCCACTCGATGGCC
>DMNE01000519.1:13715-21952 GCA_003453735.1 Nitrospiraceae bacterium
CCATCTGGGCCTTGAACATCTCTAAGTCATAGATACCCTGGGTCTGGATAAAGTCGGCTCCGGCATCCACCTTTTTCTTTAGACGAAAAGGCCGGAAGTCCAGGGGCTCACCGCCCGGGGTAAAGGCTGCACCGATGAATAATTTAGGGGCAACNNGCGAGCCGCAGCGGCCGCCAGTCGTAGGGCGGCGCGAAGGGGTTCTCTACCGCGCCGAGGAACATCTTGGGCCGCGTGGTGAGGGCACGGCCGCTCTCGAACTTGCCCTCGTCGCGGAGCCGCCGCGCAATCTCGGTCAGCGACATGCAGTCGAGGTCGAACACCGGCTTCGCCTGCGGATGATCGCCCGCTTGGACGCCGTCGCCGGTGAGGCAGAGCAGATTCGCCACACCCATGGCGGCGGCGCCGAGGATCTCGCCCTGGATCGCGATCCGGTTCCGGTCGCGGCAGGTCATCTGCATGACCGGCTCGAGCCCTTCCCGCAAGGCAATAACCGCCGCGGCGATACTCGATATGCGCACCACCGCGGTCTGGCAATCCGTAATATTGGCAGCATCGCAATATCCTTTGAGCAGCTGCGCTTTCTTAATCACCTCATGGGGATCAGCGCTCATGGGCGGGCCTAATTCCGCAGTTACTGCAGGGTTACCACTTGCGATGACCTGTTCAAGATTACTTCCACTTTTCATAGCATGTTCCTCCGCCCTACGATCCTTCTTTGACTTCCTGTTCCTCAATGTCCATGATGTGTTCTAGCACCACACGGCGAGGCCCTCCATGTGTACCCGATGACCAATCGCGGGCGGGCCGGATCTCGTAGAGCTTCTCGATGGTTCCGAGCTTTTTCATCCTTTCTACGATGAGATACCAGGCACAATCGACATCCTGGCTGATCTCACACTTGCCTTTATTGGTGCCGCCGCAGGGTCCATTCATCAGGGACTTCGAACAGCGGACAACAGGGCATATTCCGCCGGTCAGGTGGAGGATGCAGTTGCCGCATCCGGCGCAGAGTTCCGTAAAGACACCTGCCTTCGGAACAGCGCCGTAAAATTCGGTATTTACCCCGGGAAAGACCGGGATATCTCCGATCCTCTCGGCAAGGAAGTTGACCCCCACGCCACAGGCCGTGGAAAGCACCATATCGTAAGTCCTCACCTCCTCCATGAGGGGTTCAAAGAACTCCGGTTCGCAATGCCTCTCGATCGCCGCATGGTTAATCTCCATGTCCACGCCTTCCCCGATGGCCTTCATCCTGAGCAAGGATGCAAGAATCTCTGCCTCTTTGCCGCCGCCCGCATGGCAGATCGCCACGCAGGTGTTACAACCNNAACACCCTCTTGTAGGTCTTCACCATATCCCAGATTTCTTCAATTGGTTTCTGCTCGCCGACAATCATTGGTTAATCACTCCTTTTATTGCGTTTGCACCCCGCAAGCCAGATAGGTGATGGCCCGAGCTTGCTGATCCTCTCCGTGAACTCTTCACAGATCTCAGCCCATCTCGGTCCCATGGCCGCCGAAAGGTTATACATTTCAAGGCGCGCAGGGTCGATGCCCACCTTGGACAAGAGTTTCTTCATATACTTAATCCGTAATGCCGCATAGGTATTACCTTCCAGGTAATGACACTGTCCCTTTAGTCAGCCCGCAGCAAACACGCCGTCGACGCCCTTTTCAAAAGCACGGAGGATATGGATATGATCGAGCTTGCCGGTACACGGAAGCCGGATGACCTTCACGTTTGACGGATAAGAGAGTCTCATTACGCCAGCCAGGTCAGCCGCTGCGAAAGCGCAGTAATGGCAGGCAAAGGCCAAAACGTTCGGCTTCCAATCAGATGGCGTCTCATGCGGTTTCTCTATTGTAGCGGCAGGCTTTTTCGTCTGCTGCTCAGCAATATTGACCATTACGTAGTCCTCCTCCTTTTGCTGCTTCTCTGCACAATCCCTATCCTCCGATCACCCCTGGCTCACATTCCACAGCCGCATCGATCATGGCCAGGATCTGGTCGTCCCGGAAGTTGTTGACCTGGAAGGCCTTGGCAGGACAGATGCTTGCGCAGATTCCGCAGCCCATGCATTTTACTTCATTGTGCGCGACTTTGCCGTCTTCGCCTATATAGGGCGAATCAAAGGGACAGACCCGGAAACAGCTCAGACAGGACATGCAGAGTTCTTTCCTATGTTTGGCAATAATCCCTGAGACAGCGAGATGTTCGTGAGACAGGATCACCCCGGCGCGACCTGCAGCTGCAAGAGCCTGACTGATCGTCTCGTCAAGGTTCTTGGGGGCATGAGCAAGACCGGCGACGAAGATCCCCTCGCTCGGAAAGTCAACAGGACGGAGTTTTACGTGAGCCTCGAGAAAATAGCCATCGGGGTTACGGGTAACTTTGTACATTTCACCGACCTTATCGGTCGTCGGGTGCGGCCTCAGCCCTGTCGAGAGAACGAGCCAATCAGCATCCATAGTCAGTTCCTTGTTCAGCATGTAGTCCCATGTCCTGATCAGAAGGCTCTCGCCCGATTTCTCAATAGAGGGTTTTTTATCAACTTCGAAGCGAACAAAGATCACCCCAAGGTCCCGCGCCATTTTGTAATAATCTTCGCGTAGGCCATAGGTACGGATATCTCTGTAAAGAATGATTACCTGTGTCTGGTGATTGCTTTTCTTAAGCGCAATGGCGTTCTTTATTGCGTCCTGGCAGCATATACGGGAGCAGTACTGGTTCGGTTCTTCCCGCGAACCCACACACTGAATCATCACAAAGCGTTTGCCTGATGTTGAAGTGTCACCGCAGGCAAGCCTCTTTTCGAGTTCACGCTGGGTGATCACCCGGTCACTTTCTTGAGAGAGGTACTCAGTCGGATCATATTCGATACCGCCGGTAGCAAGTACGATGGCTCCGTGATCTATCGACGTTCCGTCGGTCAGCGCTGTCTTGAAGTTCCCTACGAACCCATCGGTCTTCTTCACCTCAACACCGGAATGAACCGTGATGCGCTCGTGGCGCATCACGGCAGAGGTTGTCGATTTCAGGAATTCCTGCACATCGTTTCCTTCCAGGGTGCGGTAAAGGCTTTTTGCTAGGCCACCCAGTTCCTTCTCCTTTTCCACGATATGGACCTTGAATCCCTGTTCGGCGAGGGAGAGGGCGGCAGTCATACCGGCGATTCCGCCTCCGAGGATCAGCGCAGCAGGCGTTACATCCACCGTATCTGTCTTAATCGGTGCGAGGAGTCTTGCCTTGGCTACTGACATCTTGACGATCTGCTTTGCCTTCTTCGTAGCCTCTTCTTTCTGTCCCATATGGCACCACGAGCATTGCTCACGGATATCAGCCAGATCAAAGAGATACTTGTTCAAGCCGGCATCACGAATGGTCTCCTGAAACAGCGGCTCATGGGTCCTCGGTGTACAGGAGGCAACTACAACTCTGTTGAGGTTTTTCTCTTTTATTGTCTGCTTAAGCATTTCCTGGCTGTCCTGAGCACAGGCATAAATTGTATTGGTAGCATAGACCACTCCTGGCAGATCCTTTACCGATTCGACCACTTCATCGACCTTTACCGTTCCAGCGATGTTGATGCCGCAGTGGCAGACAAACACTCCGATCCGAGGCTCTTCCCCAACCACATTCTTTTCCGGTGGCAATTCCTTGGTGACAGTCTCTGTTCCGCGGACCTCGCTCAAAAGTGCCATAGCCTCTGCTGCCACGGCACTTCCCTGCATAACGGTCTCAGGAATGTCTTTTGGGCCTTGGTAGGTTCCTGTCACATAAATACCTTCCCTTGAAGTCCGGACAGGCCGAAGCGGAGATGTCTTTGCAAAGAAGTAGGGATTCGTCTCGATCCCGAAAGTAGCCGCGCACTGTATCGCGTCCTTATGAGGCTGAAGGCCAATCGATAAGACGGTCATATCAAAGGTTTCATCAATAAGTTTTCCGTCCTCGGCAGCATAGCGCAGTAGCAGATCCCCTGTGGCCGAATCCTCCCGGATCGCTGAGATCATGGCGCGCTGATAACGGACACCATAGTCGTTTTTGGCACGCTCAACATACTTGTCAAAGTCCTTACCAAAGGCGCGCATCTCCATAAAGAAAATGGTGGGCTCGATATGCGCATCGTGTTCTTTTGCGATAATCGCTTGCTTTGTGGCATACATGCAGCATACCGAGGAACACCATGGATTGGCATTTCGAGGATCCCTGGACCCCACACACTGAATCCAAGCGACCTTTTTGGGATGCTTTCCGTCAAAGGGTCTTTTTACTTCCCCCTTGTACGGTCCTGATGCGGACAGGATGCGCTCGAACTGTATGGAAGATATGACGTTTTTCCATCGGCCCAGACCCAGTTCACCCCTGACCCGTGCGTCATAAAGGGCGAGGCCGGGGCTCAGGATAATCGCTCCGACAGAAAGCGTTAACTCCCCGCCCTTATCTTCATAGTTGATCGCTCCTGCCTTACAGACCTTTTCACACATGCGACAAACACCTTTCGTAAGGAAGAGGCATTGGCTTGGATCAATGGCCCTTGTGTTTGGCACGGCTTGAGGGAAGAGGCTATAAATGGCCTTGCGCGTTGCGAGGCCCTGCTCAAATTCGCTTGTCACCTTCTTGGGACATTTTGCCTCGCAGTCCCCGCATCCGGTGCACTTCTTAGGGTCCACAAAGCGGGGCGCACGCCTGACTCTAACGGAAAAATTTCCTGGCTCGCCTTCAACTGAAACCACCTCGGCTAATGAATGGACATCGATGTTCATGTGTCTGCCAACCTCAACCATCTTGGGCGAGATCATACACATTGAACAGTCTCCCGTCGGGAAAGTCTTATCGAGCATGACCATAGTTCCGCCGATCGAGGGATCTCTCTGGACCATGTGAACCTTTAACCCACCATCTGCAAGATCAAGTGCGGCCTGCATTCCGCCTATACCGCCGCCCACAATCAGAACTGAACCGTGTTTTCGGGAAGAACCATTTCCGCTCATATGAGTTTCAACTCCTTCAAGAGTCCGATAGGGTCAATAAAATGCCTGTCAACCTGCATCTTTTTGGCGCTGATGCCAAAGGCAATACCGAGCAGTTCGGTAATGAAGTAGACGGGCAACCTCTCCTTCATCCTATAAACTTCTCCAGTCTTATCCTGATACGCATCGAGGTTCATCTGGCACATGGGACACGTGGTTACGAAGCAGTTTGCCCCCCGTGCCGTGGCATCCTTCATGATCTTCGACATGAGAAGCAGGGATGTGTCAGCATCATTGACCGCTGCAGAGGCACCACAGCAATCGGTTTTGTAGCCCCATTCCACCGGCTCTGCCCCGACCGCGCTACAGATGATCTCCATGCTCTGCGGATTTTCGACGTCATCAGGTACTGCAACATCACTGGGGAAGCGGGTCAGTAAACATCCGTAATAGCAGGCGGGCTTGAGCCCGGCGAGCTTCATTTTCGTCTTTTCAGCGATCTCACCGGAATGGGCCTTTGGCAGAAACGCCTCGAGGATGCTCAGTATCTTAATTTTGCCCTTAACCTTTTTAGCGAGTTTGGAGTTGATTCTGTTTTTTAAGTCAGCATCATCGGTAAGCCTCTTCTGAGAGACCAGCATCCTGCTGTAGCAGGATGAACAAGGGATGACGATGTCGGAAAGGCCGCAGGCATCGGCAATACCGAGGTTGCGGGCCGGCAGGGCGACCGCCAGAAACTCATCCGTTTTGCTTGCTGAGGTTGCTCCGCAACAATTCCAGTCATCAATCTCCTTAAGCTCCATCCCCAGCTCCCTGAAGATGAGTCTATTCTGGATATCGTAGAGCTCAGATGAGGCATGCAATGAACAGCCGGGGTAATATGCTATTTCCATCGGATACTCCTAAAGCCCCTGGTCTTTCGACTTTCGATAAAGGCCTTTTACCTCAGAGAGGCCTTTAATCTTCTCAATGCTGAAGTGCATACGCCTCTTCTTTATCATCGAAAGGCCGAGCTTTGCCTGATCCATAATTTCATCAAGAATAGCCTTCCACCTGCCTTGCTTCAGTTCAGAGGCCGCATTTTTCATCTCATACAGGCCCATGAACTCCAGCTCGCTCAGCCGCCCGAAGTGGGACACTGATTTTGTGAAGGCATCATGGAAAGAAGCGACCTTGGGGGTCATCGGCTCGACCAAGCGCTCCTTCGCCATCTGCTTAAGCGTCTCGGTAATCCGCGAGGTCTGGATGCTGTTCGGGCACCGCGTACCGCACGTATAGCAGGCGACGCATTTCCAGACAAGGAGGTTGCCGAGCGCATCGTCCTTTTCCCCGAGCAGAACCATTCTTATCAGCCGGTCAGGCGTGACCGCGGTCATGTCGCCCACGGGGCAGCCGGCAGCGCACCGGCGGCACTGATAACACGCCAGGAGGTTTTGACCTGACCGCTCCATAACCTCCTGCAACAACGGCTGAGATACCGCAGTCTACGAACCTACAACCTTCTGATTGCATCATCAGACTCCTTCACTTTGTCGTGGTCTTTTCCTGAGGAAACCACGGGGACTGTTCACTATTATAACATCTGACGGACAGCTTTTGCATGAGCGGAACAGTTCCTGCTCTCATGCAGATTTCGGACGTCAAATCCCCTTTTCAGTACCCATACCCCTTCGGGAATATTACACAGTGAACGGTATCCCCGCCTGCATTTTTGCTGCAAGTACCGTATTGTACATGAGCATGGCGATCGTCATAGGACCGGCTCCGCCCGGCACAGGGGTGATATATGCCGCCCTCTCTTTTGCAGCATCAAAATCAACATCTCCTACGATTTTCCCCTCGGCAGTGACATTGATACCGATGTCTATTACGGCAGCACCCTCTTTTATCATGTCCCCGGTTATCATCTTTGCCTTTCCGACTGCAGCACAGAGGATATCGGCCTTGAGGCAAACCTCTTTCAGGTTGGTGGTTCTGCTGTGGGCTATCGTTACCGTGGCGTGTTTTCTTAACAGCAGCAGAGCAAGGGGTTTGCCTACGATGACACTCCTCCCAACAACAACAGCATGTTTTCCTTTCGGGTCAATCTGGTAGGCCTCGAGCATCTTCATGGCTCCATGAGGAGTGCATGCGATGAATCCCGGCTCATCGAGCACCAGTTTCCCGAGGGCATCGGGACCAAAGCCGTCCACATCCTTGGCAGGGGAGATGCGGTTCATAATCTCCTTCTCATCGAGTCCCTTCGGGAGGGGTAATTGAACAAGTATTCCGTTCACCTTCGGGTCGCCGTTAAGCTGGTCGATGAGCGTTCTCAATTCGGCCTGGGTAATGGTTGCAGGGATTTTATGGGCGAAACTTGCTATCCCTATCTCACCACACGCCTTTTCCTTGGATGAAACGTATTTCTGTGAAGCGGGGTTTTCACCGACCAGGACAACGGCAAGTCCGGGGGCTATCCCCTTTGCCTTGAGTTCAGCGACCTCGGTCGCCAATTTTGCCCTGATGTCTGCTGCGACTTTCTTCCCATCGATCAATTCTGCTGCCATACACCCTCCTCATTTCAAAAGTAAGTTATGAAGTCACTACGCCATGAAGTCCTCGAGCCGTGAAACATAGCGCTACAGCAGTTACTTAACGACTCAATTGCCGAATAACGTAATTACTTTTTCTTTATCAGCGAGAGCATCTCTTCCCGCGTGCTCTGCTTGGTCCTGAATATTCCTCTGACGGCCGACGTAACGACCCGCGAACCCGGTTTCTTTATGCCCCTCATACTCATGCAGAGGTGTTCGGCATCAAGGATGACCATGCATCCCTTCGGCTTGAGTTTTTTCATGAGCAAGTCCGCCAGTTGAGTCGTTAACCGCTCCTGCACCTGTGGCCTCTTAGCAAATATCTCTAACGCCCGAGCAAGGGCACTGATGCCCACGATCCTGCCGTTTTCGGGAATATAGGCGATATGGCCGCTGCCGGAAAAAGGAAGCAGATGATGCTCGCAGACTGAATAAAAAGGGATGTCCTTGAGGAGAACCATCTCGTCATGCTTCTCTCCCTCCATCGGAGTGAGGATGTCTTCGGGCGATTCGCCGAGACCGGAGAATATTTCCCTATACATTGCGGTCACCCTCTCCGGTGTTTTTTTGATACCCGGTCTCTCAGGATTTTCCCCGATGCCTTCAATGATAAGTCTGATCCCTGCTTGTATCTTTTTTGTATCCATGGATGCTTACTGGAAAATTAAATGTGCCATTCTAACATTTTCAGTTT
>DMNE01000122.1:0-154 GCA_003453735.1 Nitrospiraceae bacterium
TGGTACTTCTGCGTAAGGAGGCGCTCCGGGACAGCGAACACCGCGTGGCAACGAGATTGCACGCGATTATTCTCAGCATCGAAAGGAACTTGTCGGGGGATATCGCAAACATCCTCAAGGTGAGCCGAAAGAACATACCTATATGGATCCACAA
>DMNE01000122.1:259-639 GCA_003453735.1 Nitrospiraceae bacterium
AAGCTTTTGAAGAAAATAGGGTTTTCCGTTCAGCGGCCGACATACAAGCTGAGCAAGGCAGACCCCAAAGACAAGAATAGGTGGATCCGTTACACCTACCCCAATTTAAAAAAAACGCCAAGGAGGAAAATGCAAAAATAGTCTATGTAGATGAAGCATCATTTCGTCAGTCGCCCACCTTGCATGAGACGTGGGCTCCAGTAAGTCACCAGCCTTCGATCCTGTCGACAGGCCAGCGCAATACACAGAAGATCTTCGGTTCCGTCGAACTGTACTCTGCGGATTTTCTTTATAAACACCGGGAAGACAGTTTCAATCATGAAACCTACGTGCAGTTTCTCGATGATATCGTCGGGCACTATTACAAGAAGGGCCGCCGT
>DMNE01000122.1:738-22237 GCA_003453735.1 Nitrospiraceae bacterium
CTGCCAGGCCCTTTTTAAGACCTTCGACACCATAAAAAATAATGCCAATTGCATAAAAGGTCTCTTAAAGCCATTTTTTTGACCATGCTGCCTATTTAATTAGGCGCACCTAGTGATGCCAGTTGGCAACTGCCCTAAGACACCAGAGCGCCGCACACTAGATGAAGAGAGGATCGGACTCTTAAAAAGTGCAACTTTAACAATGGTCGGGCAGAGGTCTCATCGCGGAGTTCTGATGACCAGTACATTTCATTCATCTCTAAATCTTACTCTTTCCAAGAGAAGTATCAGACCTCACAGAATTTTCTAAGCCTGGCTTGCTCAATGAAGTTGTTGCCGCTCCCCTATCTCATCAAGAAGGGCCATTCTCCACGAAATATTTCTTAGGACATGCAGTTCGTTGCTTTCCGGATGAACTTGCCGTGCATTGTACGAGATGAAACAAACGGGCGAGAGTTGCGCGACGTTCTCCCAGAGATAAGATAACAAAACGTTCGTTTGCCTTCCAGGTCCTACAGAGGAAAAGAGAACATCAGTAGGTACCGTGATGAAAGCTCTTTTCTTCGAGAACGAGTCCCACTATAACAAACTTGTAATCTGTGTAACAATATTGTTTTGCATCGATTGGTACGTTCCCCCTTGAAGCCTTGCTATTACGCGTTTTAGAGCTTGGCACGCCGATTGCTTTACATAAGAAAGCGCGAAATCTTTCAAGGAGGAGATTATGAGACAGATAGCAGTTTACGGTAAAGGCGGCATAGGAAAATCAACTACAACCCAGAATACTGTGGCAGGGCTTTCCGAGGCGGGATATAAGTGCATGATCGTTGGCTGTGACCCGAAAGCAGACGCAACGAGGCTGATACTCCACAAAAAGGCACAGACAACGGTGATGGACCTTGCAAGGGAACGGGGGACTGTAGAGGATCTGGAGATAGACGAGGTCTTGCTCACAGGGTTCAACGGCATCAGGTGTGCAGAGTCGGGCGGTCCGGAACCTGGCGTTGGGTGCGCCGGCAGGGGAGTTATTACCGCCATAAATTTTCTCGAGGAAAACGGGGCATACGAGGCCGACACTGATTTCGTCTTCTATGATGTCCTGGGCGATGTTGTCTGCGGCGGTTTTGCGATGCCCATAAGAGAGGGTAAGGCGAAAGAGATCTATATTGTCACTTCTGGTGAAATGATGGCAATGTATGCTGCCAACAATATTTCCCGCGGAATTCTCAAGTATGCACAAAGCGGAGGAGTGCGCCTCGGCGGCCTCATCTGTAACAGCAGAAAAACGGATAAGGAATATGAACTCATTTCAGAGCTTGCGAAAAAGCTTAACACCCAAATGATACATTTTGTGCCCAGGGACAATCAGGTGCAAAGGGCTGAGCTGAGAAGAATGACGGTTATTGAATATTCACCGGAGCATCCTCAGGCAGATGAGTATAGGACGCTGGCGAAGAAGATAGCGGATAATAGAGATCTTGTCATCCCCACTCCAATGAGCATGGATGAACTGGAGCAGTTGCTCATGGACTTCGGTATCCTGGACAGCGAACCCGCAGTAACATAACAATGGTGCCGAAGTAAAGAAGAGGTGAAGCACGAGAAGATGAAGCCCTTCTTACTTTCAGGCTAATCAATACAGGAGGAGACAATGAGCAGCGCGATAAAAGATACGCAGAAGATGATAGAGGAAGTACTGGATGCATATCCTGAGAAGGCAAAAAAGGATAGGGCAAAGCACCTTGCAGCGAATGATCCAAGCGGTCAGTGCAGCACCTGCCAGGTAAAGTCGAATATAAAGTCTCGTCCAGGTGTTATGACCGTAAGGGGCTGTGCGTACGCAGGTGCAAAGGGAGTTGTCTGGGGCCCGGTAAAGGATCAAATAACCATAAGCCATGGTCCCATCGGTTGTGGCCAATACAGCTGGTGGTCAAGAAGAAATTACTACAACGGCCAGACCGGTATCGACACTTTTGGTACGATGCATATCACCACCGACTTTCAGGAAAGGGATATTGTGTACGGCGGGGACAAGAACCTTGATGCCGCGCTCCATGAACTGAAGGAGCTCTTCCCGCTCGCAAAAAGCATGGGTATCCTTTCCGAATGTCCGGTGGGGCTTATCGGCGACGATATCGAAGCGGTGTCCAAGAAGGTGGCAAAGGAGTTCGGTTATCCAATCGTTCCGGTTCGCTGCGAAGGGTTCAGGGGCGTGAGCCAGTCCCTCGGCCACCATATTGCAAATGACACCATCAGAGACCATGTGCTTGGCAAGGGTACGCTCGAAAAAACAACACCTTATGATATTGCACTCGTTGGTGATTACAACATCGGGGGTGATGCTTGGGCTTCGAGGAAGATGCTGGAGGAGATGGGACTTCGAGTTATCGCTCAGTGGACAGGGGATGCATCAGTGAACGAACTCGGGATCGCGCACAAGGCGAAGTTGAACCTAATCCACTGCTACCGGTCCATGAACTACATCTGCAGGCATATGGAAGAGCAGTACGGTATACCCTGGGTCGAGTTCAACTTCTTCGGCCCGACCAAAATATACCAGAGCTTAAGGAAGATCGCCTCATATTTCGATGACACAATCAAGGAGAACACGGAGAAGATGATCGAAAAGTATAAACCACAGATGGATGAGGTCATCGCTGAATTCCGGCCACGGCTCGAGGGGAAAAAGGTGATGCTCTATGTGGGTGGTCTGAGACCAAGACATACAATTGGCGCCTATGAAGACCTCGGGATGGAAGTTGTTGCATCGGGATATGAGTTTGGTCACAGCGATGACTACAAAAGGACCTATCCCGAGATGAAGGAAGGTGCCGTAATTATGGATGATGCGACCCTCTATGAGCTCGAGGAATTCACCCGGAGGCTCAAGCCTGACATGGTCGGTTCGGGCATCAAGGAAAAATACTCCTATCACAAGATGGGCGTGCCATTCAGACAGATGCACTCATGGGACTATTCAGGCCCTTATCACGGATTTGACGGGTTCCCGGTCTTTGCACGGGATATGGATATGACAGTCAACAGCCCGACATGGAACCTGATACGGAGGAAGAAATGAAACTGAGAATAAAAGATCACAACGAATTATTCAGGGAGGAAGCTTACTGTAAGCAGTTTGAAGACAAGAAAGAGTTCGAGAACGGTCCGACTACTGAGGAGATTAATCGGATTGCCCAATGGACCAAGACCGAGGAATACAAGGAACTCAATTTCAAGAGGCAGAACATTAAGATCAATCCGGCCAAGGCATGTCAACCCCTGGGAGCCATCTTCTGTTCCTCGGGATTTGACAGAACCCTGCCTTTTGTGCAGGGCGCCCAGGGATGTGTTGCGTACTTCAGGAGCCATCTGAACCGTCATTTTAAGGAACCTATGACAGCGGTTTCCACGTCAATGACTGAGGACGCAGCGGTCTTTGGCGGGCTGAACAACATGCTCGAAGGTATAGAGAACGCCTATACGCTTTATAAGCCGAAAATGATTTCGGTCTGCACAACGTGCATGGCTGAAGTGATCGGCGATGACCTGAATGCGTACATCAGGACTGCGCGGGAGAAAGACCTCATCCCGAAGGACCTTCCTGTGCCATTCGCCAATACCCCGAGCTTCGTTGGGTCACACATCACGGGGTATGATGTGATGATGAAGGGCATCCTCACCGCCATTACCGCAGGGAAAAAGGGGGAGCCGAACGGCAGAGTCAATATTATTATGGGCTTCGACACTTATACCGGGGACTACCATGAGATCAAGAGACTGATGAGGACAATGGGCGTTGACTTCACGCTTCTGTCTGATGCAAGCGCCACATTTGACTCGCCAAATACCGGTGAATACAAACTGTATCCAGGCGGAACGCCTCTTATTGATGCTGCTGATTCGATCAACGCGAGCGCCACAATCGCGCTCCAGAAGTACTCGACTACAAAGACCATGGAGTACATCCAAAAGGAATGGGGGCAGGAGGCATATATGATGCCCATGATCGGTATGAAAAACACAGACAAATTCTTTGAACAACTGAGCAGGATCACCGCCAAATCATTACCCCAGGAGATCGAGGACGAGCGGGGACGCGCAGTGGATGCAATGATCGATTCCCATGCGTACGTGCATGGCAAGAGGTTCGCGCTCGTGGGCGACCCGGACCAACTCCTCGGCCTGATCAGCTTCCTGCTGGAGATGGGAGCAATGCCAGTGCATATCATCTGTACGAACGGGGACAAGAAGTTTGAGGAAGAGGCAGTTACGCTCTTAAGCGAAAGCCTCTTTGGTGCAGAAAGCAAGGTCTATATCAACAAGGATATGTGGCACCTCAGGTCTCTCATGTTCACGGATCCTGTTGACTACCTGATTGGTAACTCCTATGCAAAGTTTCTCTGGAGAGACACGGGCACGCCACTCATAAGAGCAGGTTTTCCGCTCTTTGACCGGCACCATCTGCACCGCTATCCGATCATTGGCTACCAGGGCGTAATCAATCTGGTGAATTCGGTGGTGAACACCATCCTTGATGAGACGGATAGGAAGACGATTGATACAACCAGTTTTGATGTAATTAGATAGGAAACAGATACTGGTATGCAATAATTGCAAGTCAGCAAAACGGGTCAATACGAAAGAGAGATACTGAGATGATAGGCAATGTGGATAGACTCATTGAAAGTGGATGTGGTGAAGAGAAAAAAGACCGGATATGCAGGTCCCGGGGAGGAGAGTCGTGCGCCTTTGACGGTGCAATGATCGTGCTCCAGCCCATTGCAGACACCGCACACATTGTCCACGGCCCCATAGCTTGCTGTGGAAACTCCTGGGAAGGAAGGGGAACCCTTTCCACAAAGGGAGACCTGCATAGGATGGGATTTACCACAGATATAGGAGAAATGGATATCATCTATGGTTCTGAGCAAAAACTCCATGACGCAATACTCCAAACGTATGAAGCAGTAATCCCAGAGGCGATCTTTGTGTATGCAACCTGTATAAGTGGCCTCATCGGAGAAGATCTGGAGTCAGTCTGCAGTCAGACCGGAAAAAAACTCGGTATCCCAGTTATTCCGGTGAATGCACCGGGCTTTGTGGGTCCCAAAAATCTCGGCAACAGGATAGCAGGCGAAGTACTGCTTGATCATGTGATCGGCACGGGCACGGCAAAGAGCATTTCTGACCACGATATCAACCTCATCGGAGAGTACAACATTGCGGGCGACCTCTGGCTTATCGAGCCTATGCTCAAGAAAGCAGGGTTCAGAGTACTTTCCAGGATCACCGGGGACTCAACGTTTGAGGAAATCACCTATGCGCATAGGGCACGCTTGAATGTCGTCGTATGCAGCAGGGCACTTATCAATGTTGCCAAAGGTATGGAGAAGAAGTATGGCATACCCTATGTTGAAGTTTCCTTCTTCGGAAAAACCGAACTGGCAAAGGCGCTCAGAGCAATTGCAGCAAAAGGTATTGAATATGGAGCATGGGACAGCAAGACACTGCAAAACATTGAAACAGTAATCGGAGCAGAGGAGCTGGCCCTTGAAAAGAAGCTCATGCCTTACCGGCACCTGAGAGGCAATAAAGCGGTGCTTTACACTGGCGGGGTGAAGAGTTGGTCATTCATTTCAGCTCTATTGGACCTTGGTATTGAGATTGTCGCTGTGGGGACAAAGAAAAGCACCCGTGAGGACGAGGAGAAGATGAGGGATATCCTCGGCCCGGACGCGCCCCTTGTGGAGGACGTAACGCCGAAAAACCTCAGAAAACTTCTTAAGGAACGGGATGTGGACATACTGGTCGCAGGGGGCAGAAACCAATACCTCGCCATAAAAGAAGGTTACCCATTTGTTGACGTAAATCAGGAAAGGCATTTTGCGTATGCAGGCTATGAGGGTTTGGTCAACCTTGCGGAGCAGATCAGCAACAGCATAGATTTCTATGAGCGAACCAAGGAGGAGGGAGAAGGGTTCAAAACGACGGGAAAAACGCCTGAAGCCACACCCGATGCAGCAAACATTACGCGCCTTGCTCGAAATACCCACGTTGTCATGAATCCCCTGAAGCATTCAGCGTCCATTGGCGCTGCCATGGCATTCCAGGGGGTGCACAGTGCCCTCCCCATCATCCATGGAGCTCAGGGCTGCACATTCCTGGCAAAGGTGCTCCTCACCAAACACTTCAGGGAACCAATGGCACTCGCAAGCACCAAGCTCTTTGCAGAGGATGTGGTCATGGGAAGTGATGAGAATTTGTCAAAAACCGTTCGGGGATTCATTGAGAAAAACCGGCCGGATGTGATCGGTGTGCTGACATCAGGGCTCACCGAGGTAAAGGGCGATGATATCGCGGCATCTGTGAGAGAACTCAACGCCAACCTCTCAGGCACAAGAGTTCTCTTTGTATCCACCCCTGACTACGATGGAGGAATTGAGGCAGGCTACTGCAAAGCGGTCTCATCGCTTCTGAGCATAGCCAATTCGCCACACCATAAATTACCATTTGCAAAAGGGCAGGTCAATATCCTTCCAGGATCGCACCTGACGCCAGCGGATTTTCTCGAGCTGAGGGAAATAGTCGAGTCATTTGGTCTCAGGCCTATCATACTGCCTGATCTCTCCGCACTTGATGGAAGCAGGCTGGGAATATCACCTCTTGCAATAGGAGGAACCAAGATAGGGGATATCATTTCCATGGGCTCATCAGAATTCACCATTGCAATCGGGAAGAGCATGGAGCCTGCTGCACAGCTATTAGCAGAGCGGTTTGACATTGAATACCGGATGTGTGAGGGCATTGCGGGCATCAAGGATACCGACATTTTCATGAAGACATTGGCCTTGCTGAGCGGCAGACCTATACCCTCACGCCACCAGAGACAGAGACGTATTCTTGTTGATGCCATGCGCGACGCCCATTTTCTCTTTGCGAAGAAAAAGGTCTGCATTGCCCTAGAGCCGGATCATGCACTCCAAACTTCACAATGGATAGCCGAGATGGGTGGCGTGATACCGCTGACTGTAGTGCCTACTGCATCAGGAGCTGCGGCACATACCCATGCGGACCGCGTAATTGTGGGCGACCTTTCTTCCGTGGAAGGGGAGTTCGATCTGCTTATATCGAACTCCCACGCTACAGATACGGCAAAAACCCTCGGAGTCCCGCTCCTTCAGGCAGGATTCCCCGTATATAAGATCTTTGGTAATACAAACAAAGTAACTATTGCATACAAGGGGACTGCGTCCCTTCTACAGGAAGCAGCTACTCTGTTTGCAAAGGAGGTGCATTGATGAAAGTGGCATTCGCAACAACAAACGGTGTCTCGGTGGATGAACATTTCGGGAGGGCGGGCATGTTTGCCATTTATGACCTCAATGGTGACGGCTACCACTTCGTCGAGATGAGGAAATTCGCTGTCGGCAGGGACACTGTCGTCGAGCAGACGAAGGGAATGGGGAAAACGCACGATGACCTGGTGGAGAAGAAAGTCAATAAACTGGCGGACTGCAAAATAATCTATCTTACCGAAATCGGCGGTCCCTCTGCATCACGTCTTATAAAAAAAGGCATTATGCCTATCAAGGTGAAAGAGGTCGTTTCAATAGAGGAATCTCTCAAAAAGCTCTTTGAGACGATCAAGGCCTCACCGCCCCCGTGGCTCAAAAAAGCGCTCCATGGGAGGGCTTAGGAATAGAACTACCCATGGATAGAAAGTAACGGTAAAAAGCATACCAGACAAAGGAGGAACAAGAAATGAAGATGATCAGAGCTTTTATCAGGCCTGAAAAGGAACAGGAAGTGGTACTTGCCCTTGAGGGCGCGGGATTCCCCTCGCTCACTAAAATACCGGTGTTCGGACGTGGAAAACAGAAAGGACTCACTGTTGGACCAGTGCACTATGACGAGTTGCCGAAGACCATGATCATGACCGTTGTGGCAAACGAGGATACTGACAAAGTGATTACCATTATCAAGGATAAGGCGAGAACCGGGTTCATTGGCGACGGAAAGATATTTGTCAGTCCTGTGGAGTCTGCATATACAGTCAGAACCGGTGAGGCTGCGTTATGAAAGAGATCACGGCAATCATACGAAGGGACAAGCTTCCCGAGACAAAGAAGGCAATGGAAGATCTGGGATATCCATCTTTAACTATCCAGAGCGTTGAGGGAAGAGGAAGACAAAAGGGCGCGATGTGTGCTGAGATGGACTCCGAACTGCCTGAGAGTTTCTGTACGGCAGTCAAGCTCACACCCACACCCTCATCCTATGCACTGGAACATACCCTGCCGAAGGTCGCCCTCTTCGTTCCCAAAAGATTGCTCACCATTGTTGTGCCGGATGACGTAGTTACAAAGATCATCAAATCCCTTATCAGGGTTAATCAGACCGGTAAGGCAGGTGACGGCAAGATATTTGTCTCACCCATCGACAGCGCTTTGAGGGTTAGAACCGGAGAGACCGATGGAGAGGCAATCGCTTAGAAGACACTGAACAGGGCTAGGAACATAATTGAGGACGNNATATTCTTTCCTTTTTCGTCCTCAACTCGCCCCATTCTGAAAGGAGAAACAAATGGCAATCATAGGATACACCCGCGGAGGACAGACATGGGTCCCAAGGTTCGTCGAATCTATCGATGTCAATAAATGCATGGGCTGTGGCCGCTGTTACAAGGTTTGCAGCAGGGAGGTGCTTGAACTTATCGAAAAGCCCTTTGAGGGAGAAGATGAGTACGGCGATGACATGGGCAATAAGGTAATGTCGATTGCTAATCCAGACAATTGCATCGGCTGTGAGGCATGTTCCCGGGCCTGCACAAAAAAATGCCATCTCCATATTGCGTTATGAGTGGGGGTACCTGAATCGGTTACTCGCCCAAGGAAAATACAAAAATGTCGTACAAGACACAGAAATGGTTACCATGTATATCTCGATCTGATTTGCACTTTCTGCAAAATCAAGGGTTTAAGATATGGCATTGTTCTTGCTTTATTAATAGGAAACTTGAGAGTGAGGTGAGCCATGATGCCACTTAAGCTTGATATTACAAAGGTGGGGAGCAACCAGGACATTGCAAAGACCCATCCGTGTTTCTCAAAGGAGGCACACCACAAGTTCGGAAGAATCCATTTACCTGTTGCCCCGGCATGTAACATCCAGTGCAAGTATTGTGTAAGAAAATATGATTGTGCCAATGAATCAAGGCCTGGCATTACCAGTAAGGTCATGCATCCGCGCGAAGCCGTAGAACGGGTGCGGATGCTCATGGAACGGAACGACCGCATCACTGTCATTGGCATCGCTGGCCCCGGAGACCCTCTCGCAAACGATACCACGTTTGAGGCCTTAAGTGCAATCAACCGGGAGTTCCCTGAGCTTACCCTCTGTGTATCTACAAACGGTCTTCTTCTCACTGACAGGCTCCAAGAACTCATGAAGTGTCGCGTGAGAAGCCTTACGATTACAATGAATGCAGTCACTCCTGAGATCGCAGAGAAAATATATGTATGGGTATCTTACGGAGGAAAGAAATATATGGGCAGAGAGGCAGCGGAGCTTCTTGTCTTTAACCAGGCTCGGGGACTGAGAAACGCCATTGACGCTGGGTTTATGGTCAAGATCAATAGCGTCTTTATTCCCGGAGTAAATAGCATGGAACTGCCCCTTGTGGCGTGGCTTGCCGGGATGAGGGGAGCAGATATTATGAACGTGCTTCCGCTCATCCCTCAAGGTGACTTCGAACATCTCCTGCGGCCTCCCCGGGAGATGATAGACAAGATGCGTGGCGAGTGCGTAAAATATATCCCTCAAATGACCCATTGCAGACAATGCAGAGCTGATGCCTTTGGGATCCTCGGAGAGGACAAGGACATGGAGTTGGAGGCCGTAAACGCCAGTATCGGTGAGGACTATTGCGACATGGTCTCATGAAATACAGGTTCCCAATGTTTCATGCGGAGACAAGCTTATCAAGTGCTGAAGCTTCGCCCTGACAAACGCGTTTATTCGCTGATTAAAAGGAGTCGTGCATGTCTTTTGCCGGAATTCTGATTTTCAGTATTTTAGCAGTTGGAGCTTGCATCGGGCTCCCCGCTCTTCGGTCTTCTTCGGGCAAAGATCTCATCATGATACGGCTGCGCAAGAAATATTCCAACGTGCCGGCTAAACGGGATGAATAGGCAGTTGAGCACGAAAGAATTGGAACTATATCGGAGACAGCTGATGCTGGCTGGTTTTACTCCGAGTAGCCAGATGAAACTGAAGAATTCAGAAGTTCTGGTTGCAGGCATAGGTGGACTGGGAGGGGCCGCTGCGCTCTATCTTGCCGTAGCAGGCATTGGAAAAATGAGATTTGCCCATTACGGTAATCTTACCCTTTCGAACATGAACAGACAAATACTTATGAGAAACGACTGGATAGGAAAAATTAGGGTTGATCAGGCAAGAAAAAGTATTCAGGAGATTAATCCCGATGTCGAGATCGAGGTCTACAATGAACGGACAACAGAGGCCAACGTTGATGAGCTCCTTGCCGGGGTTCAGATTGCTCTCTCTGCGCGGCCCAATTTTCTTGAGAGGCGCATTCTGAATGAGGCTTGTGTCAGCAGAAATATCCCCATGGTAGAAGCTGCTATGAACGGCATGGAAGGCTATATATTCAACGTGGTGCCCAGATCAACGCCCTGTCTCAACTGTCTGTATCCAGAAGACAACCCTCAGTGGGAAGAACTGGGATTCCCTGTTCTCGGAGCCGTTTCAGGAATGGTGGGTTGCATCATGGCCTTGGAAGCACTAAAGCTGCTCACCGGCTTTGGGAAACCGCTGCTTTCGCAGATGCTTGTGTTTAACAGCTTTGATATGGAATTTAAGAAAGTCCGGATCAAAAGGGACAACGCATGCATAATATGCGGCAAGGGGGTAACCACTGACAAAAGAGATGGAGCATTGCTGTAGGAATATATATGATGTGGTTTTCTTGTCGTCTCTGATTTTTGCTGGCCGTCCTATTACTCCTCAGTTGAACATGGAGGGGCGTCAGAATACTGGAAGCGATGGCACTCATGTTTTTTTGTCCGCCGAGATGAAACCCAGGGCTCTCGTGCTCACCATTTTTATTGCCATGAGTGTTTTATAAGACAGCCTGCTTCCCCTACTCAATCTTTTTACCGTTTATTACTGCAAGAATACCTTTCGCATTTCTCTGAGGTAAATTATCGCTACCGAATCCTGCACGCAGGGAGATAGTCGGGATTGTTTTACTTTTTTCGGCAGTTCAATTCTTCTGGTATACACTCTTCTGGTATACACACCGGTCAGACACAATCATTGTGAAATCACTCCCAAGGTTCTCAGCAGTCCTATTAGGGGCTGTTATTGGTTTATTATCTGGTCTTACGGGTGTTACTTATGCACCTCGACTGGCAGTGTGCGGTAAAGCACAACTGCCAAGGATTGACTCTGAGCTCTGGGCAAGCTCAAAGTCACCAGGGAACTTTTACGGGGGCAAGGCCTCTGAGGAGGAAGCTTCACTATTGGTTACAGGACAGGATACAGAGGTGCTTCAGATACAAGAGGGGCACGCCCAAAAAGTGAGGTTCAGCAGAGCGCCTGCCCGGGAGTGGAACCCTCGCAGTTCGCTTATCACGAATCGGGGAAGGCCCGCGGGATCAGCAGCAGACAGATCGCTATTCTTGTCAGGAGACCGGAAGTGTACAACTACTATCTTAGCGCCTCATACAGGTGCACGATACTGGATAAGAACTGCGTTATCTCCGCCGGGGTACACCCCTCTCCATCCTGAAACGCTACAGAGAATAGGAGGACCCTGAGAAAACCGTGGGGCCTAACTCCTGACCCTGGCATCCTGCCCAGAATGGAGAATGCCGAGACTCTGAGCGTTCAATACGCCCAGTAAGGACCGGTACCCAGGCTGGAAGTCGTCCCCTCAATCCCTACATAAACGTTTCGTCCGAAGAGAAATGGAAGCCCCCATGCGAAGCCGAAGCCCTCCACTTGTGTACCGCCTATATCAGAAAAGACGTTGTTGGACGAATTAAGATAGAGACTTATAAAATTGCCTATTTGGAACGATACCATACCGCTCGGTGAACCGAAGGCGCCAGTATTGGTGGCGGAAAGGCTCACTGTGGACGAGGGACAGTACCAACCCGGCGCAGAAGTGCCACAGTCGGGAAGAAGGCTTGCCGAGGGAGAAGGGAAATACAACGCATTTGTGCCAGTGTCGATGAAACTGCTGGTGAGAGTAACGCCGTTAAAGATTGTTAGAAAATTCCCGAACTCGTCGGTTGGATAAGTTGTCACCGCGGATGGCACGTTGTTGGATTGGGTGCCAATCCCCAGCAACAGGCTACCGTCAACCGAAAGCGACCCGTTTAGAGGGACGCTCGGAAGCTGCACTATAACGCCGTTGTTGTCCTGTGGTAGAAGCGCCACCGGATTCTGTACCTGACTGGAAAGTGCAACAGTAGTTCCCTGGCAGTTCGATCCGCTGCAGGCGTAATATATGCCGTTGTCAGCACTGCTTGAGCAGGTCGGGCCGCAGTCCAGGGCCAAAAGACCAACACCCAGGATTCCAGTAAATCCAGCATCGGCTGGACTCTGATCCGCGTTTCCACATGCGCTCGGGAGAGTGCCAAACGTGGAATCGATGACCTGGATCGGAACTTGAATAGCAGGTTCGTTGCCAAGAATAAGCTTTGCCATCTGGACGGGCCCCCAGTCCGCCGATTCATCTGCATATTCCACGCATTCGGCAACAGAGCCGGAAGCAGTGGTTACCTGCATAAGAGGAACGTTCAGGGCCTGTTTGAAGATCCGCAGCCCGTAGCTTCCGGTATCAAGCAAGACATCATTGATCGTCTGACAGGTTGAGGTGCCAGGACTGCAGATTGTGACGCTGACGCATGGCTTGTTGGGATATCCAAAGATGGTATTCGAGCAGAGCGAACCGTTCACGGTGAGGGGCATCACGTTATTCCCGGAGGTTGAAGGGGGAGTGCGGCCGCCACTTCCACTTCCCTGAGAGGAGCTCGATCCACCGCTGCCGCAGCCAGTCAGTAGTCCCAGGATAAGGAAAAGATACAGGATGTTACCTGATTGCATCGACACTCACTCCAGAAGGGATTAAGTCGGGCGCATAGGCCCGGCCCTGCAAATTCCGCATGTGTCCCCATTTCTCAACAACAAGCCGATTTGTCTTCACTTGGAGGCGCCTGCGACCATATTGGCGAGGGGTCTGCCGAAGGGCTTCCAGGTATTCGCTTGCATAGGAACCCAGAAGCGGCCCGAGATCCGGGTAAACCAGTCCTTTCCAAGCTATACCGAATATAACGCCGGTTGGCGAAACATATTCCCGCACTACAGTCGAACTGGAGTTGATCTCGTAAACTGTGTAACTTTTGTGGGCCGTTGTTGCACCCCGTACAGCTGAGAGGGCCTTTCTGTCCGTCTCGACGGTACCGGCAGATTCACCAAGTGTAGCCTCAGTTCGCTGGGCTGTTGCAAAAATAGCCATTGAAAAGCCGAGGCCGAAAAACAAGGTATATAGTCTTCTTTTCATGGCCGCGGAATCCTCCTCTAATTTTAACGTCTACTTCCCATACGCTCAGGTCATCTCAAAATGGGTACAATCCATCAATATAATACCATCATGCCGGCTATGTTCGCTAGCATTGAGAAGTAGTTATCTTCTCATCGCAACAAAAATGAACGACGCCCGCAGTTTCTGTGCTGCGTCACTCATTGCAAAGTCTCGCTATCGTTGCTTGCTTTAAATGGCCGCAGTTTCCAAGTTATTCGCACAGTCTTCTTAGTCAAGAAAGGGGGGCCCGGCCATAAGGGAGGGGACTCTATGGCACGGGCCCCCAGGGGACAACCGTATTATGTCTTTTTCCCGATAATCGTCTTTTATTGTTTCCAAACATTCACCTGAGACATTATTTTTTCAGGTGATCTGTCCATGGCCGAAAAATCGATTGCTTTTATCGATATGGGCCATAACATACAGATCACCGAAGAACATAGAACATAAGCACCAACTAAAAGATATTTCAGTAGAGCCCGATTGGCGATTGCGACTGCAATGCATCTCAGAGCGTCCAACAACCACCCTGTGATTGGATCATCGCTCATCAAGACCTCCCTTTTTTCGCCTGCCTTTGATTAAAACAAAAGCTCTGTTCAGAAAGACACAAACTTCATCACTATCTCCTTCTCAGTAGACGATTTTAGAAAGCAATTGGTTACAAGTTTTTCCCACTAGATAAAAGAGATGGCAGATTATTCAAAAAAACCCTGTGGCGGCGCAGAGGTTGTGTAGGCAGAGAAAAGCTCTCCCTGTGCAGCAGAACATTGTCAGGTATTGGCTTCACTCATTAGCCTGGTGCAGTCTGTTTCTCACGGGGATCCTACTTCGCCTGTGCGTATCCAAGCCAGTTCAGTTCCCAAAAGGAAACCGCCATAGATCCAACTACGTGATCAACGGCAAGATGGTAAGCGGTTTCGGTCTGGTGGCATACTGATATTTCCAGATTGATCATGATCTCAAGTCTGCCAGTCCGTAACCGTTTTACGAAACACTTTGCCACATTTTACTTTAAGCCCTATTTCTAGCACAGGGCGTACTATCTTGGCTGCGTTGGCAATGTGACACTGGATACAATAAGAGATATGTTGAGCAGCGGGGTACTGATGAGGACTGCCGCAAAAACCAAAACCGACTGTTTGACGCCTTCCTGGCTATGCCTAGCAGGGGCAATGCGGAGCAAACGGTTCAAAGGCAATGACAAGATAATGACTCTGACAAAACATGGTAACAAGTGGAAAAGACATCAACTGCCCTGGCAAGATAGAGGCAGCCACTTCATTAATCGCTTATTTCAGGTCTATACTTGTAATTTTGTGCTTGTTCTCATGGCCCTTTGATTACAATACTAATAAGAGAACTTATTTTTGTTCTATTTATGAGCTGCCAAATCGATGGGCCGGTGTACGATTATGCAAAATACTGCACGCACAGGGAAATAAAAAGGGCTGTTTCTCTTGTCCTCATCGTCTTATCGCTCTATTTGCTAGTGTTCTTGCAAGACAGGCGCGTGGGCACGGGCCCTTTCTTGCCTTGTCTGTGTTATATTAGCTATTATTCGGGCATATATTTATATTAATGTAACCTTGCGCCTGTCTGCATCGTTTATAATAACGAAGGCACGAACAATTGGATCAAACAGTTTCTCGGAACGAATTATTCTGAGAAAGCTGAAACAAAAAGGATGTTCGCGTGAGAAAGTCTTAAGTGGTCTGTTTTCGGGTTTCCTGGTCCTCGTCCTTGCATCACACAGTTCTTATGCTGAGATGCGCGGCTGCATGGATAAAATGGAGAAGGGGACGCATAAGGAGCTAGCTCTAAGTTGATAGGAATGATTTGTGCCTGTCCCATATAAAGACGAGGGAGGAGGTCAAGACAAGGCTGACACCCGAACAGAGAGAGAAATTCAAAGAAAATTGAAAGAGCCACCGGAGGTGGATGCCCAGTGGTGAGGGAATGGCAACAGCTTGCGAGAAAAACGAGGAGATGCAGCCGACAATGGAGCACAATGCACCAATAAGCGAGACGATTAAGCCGGAAGAGGTGCCAGAGGACCGGCGTCTCATTGAAGCGGTCCTTTCCGGTGATGACGAGGCGTTCGCCGAATTGGTGCGACGATACAAGCGAAAGGTATTCACCATTGTTGCCTGGCATGTTTGGAAGAGCGACGAACTCGATGACCTCTGTCAGGAGATATTCATAAAGGTGTATCAAAACCTGAAGAAATATCGTGGTGACGCACCGTTCGAGCACTGGCTGTCGAAGATAGCAGTCAATGCCTGTTATGACGCACTTCGTAAACAGCGCCATCAGAAAAATAATATACCTTTGGATGATGTTGCTTTCTCCTTAAGTGATCCAGCATCCGAAGGGATCCAGAGCAATAGGGCCGGGGAGATTCTTAAACATGCGATGGCTAAACTGCGTCCTGAGGACCGATTGGTAGTGACTTTGCTGAACTTGGAAGAAAGATCTATACGAGAGATTTCCGCATTGACCGGCTGGAGTGAGGCAAAGGTTAAGGTGCGCGCATTCAGAGCACGGAAAGAACTTAAGAGAATACTGGAGGACAAACATGGAAACCGATCTGAACCCTGATAAGCTTGACAGTCTAATGGCTGCTGCACGCAGCGCCGAACTTTATGATTCACAAAGAGAATACGGGTTTGAAACGCGTGTAATGGCAAAGATTCGCGCGAAACGTGAAGCTCAGATGCCTTTCCCTTTATGGGCGTGGCGACTCATCCCCGTTTTTGTCTCCATAGTTATCTTTTTGGGAATCTGGACCTACGCATCCGAATCTACCTATACGGCCGATCTGAGCGCAGTAACGAATATTGGCAATGAAGAGGTGATACTCACAGCTTTTTTAACGGGTGAATGAAATGAAAAAGTGGCAGGCAATAGTTGGGGTTATTCTCGTATTCTTGCTTGGCGCAGTTGCAGGCGCCCTTGTGACGCATAGCATTTATCAAAACACAATGGAAAAA
Source organism: Nitrospiraceae bacterium (assembly GCA_003453735.1). Lineage (GTDB taxonomy): Bacteria > Nitrospirota > Thermodesulfovibrionia > Thermodesulfovibrionales > UBA9159 > UBA9159. Next base: position 17,344 of record DMNE01000122.1, read on the forward strand.
AGCTTCAGGGAAGAGCCGAGGTCGATGAGGGAATTTATTGTCCAGAGGATGAACCATGAGCTTCAGCTTGACCCGGCTCAATTGGAGCAGTTACGAAGTATAATAAAGGAAACACATGCCGAGATAAGAACGGTCCGCAAACAGATCAGCCCCCAGATTGAAGAAATCTTGGCGCGTTCCGAAGATAAAGTTCGCGTCATATTGCGTCCTGATCAGCTCGAAAAATTTGACAAAATAGTCGCGAGGCGGAAAAAGAAGCGAGAAGAGAGCAGATGATTCCCCATGGAAATAAAATAGGTCTCACGAGAAGAGTGATTATTATGGCAGTTGTGCTTGTTGTGGATGATGATCCCTTGTGGGGAATTACACTCACAGACATCCTTTCAAAAGAGGGATACGAGACGCATGTTGCGTCGTCGAGCAAGCAGACATTGAGAGCCGCTAAGACATTGGAACCGAACAGTCCTGACAGAGCTATGGATGGACAGGATGAGTGACATTAGGACAGAAGGTGTGATAGATCAATGAATTAGGGTCAACCAATACCGAGTTTTAACTATGCAGTAGTTTAGCTTTTTGATGGAGGCTCGATGAAACAAGATAAATACTTAGGGCGGAGGTACTCATGCGAAAGTTCGTTATAAGTGAACGGATAAAGCTCTGTTTGCTTTTCTTTGTTGTAACGTCATCTCTAGTTTTGACCGGCTGTGGCGGAAGTAGCTCTGGAACAACATACGGCATTACGGGTAGTTGGCTTGTATATAATACAGTGACCGGAACGCCCGGAGTACAAGAACCGGCACTTTTTTCCTTCATACAATCGGACACCAGCATTTCGGGAGTAACGCAACAGGGTCAAACGTTCTTAGGCATTATTAACGATGTGAGTATTACTTTTGCTTGGACTGCGAGTGACAGATCCGTTACTACATACGTCGGGACACTTGGCAGTGATGCCATCATGTCGGGCACATGGAGTGACAGCAACGGAACATCAGGAACATGGAGCGCAATACTGCAGACGACAACACAGACGACTCCAGCGAGCGTTGTGGGCAGCTGGAATATAAATTATTATACAACGTCCGGCACGCTCGTGGAAGGACCGCTTCTTATTACGTTTACACAAAGTCGTACTAACCTTTCCGGAACAACGTCATTATCAGGACAACTGACCACAGTCACAGGTAATGTCAGCTATGTGAGTATTCTTTTTTATTGGACTGGCAGCGATGGGATCTCGAATATGTTCATCGGGACAGTCGGTGCCGTTGGCACTGGCACTATGTCCGGCACTTGGATGAGCACCAGCGGGAAATCAGGAACATGGACCGCAACACTGGTCAGCTAAAGAGAGGGCTTTGTGAGCTATATGAGACAGGCGTGGAAGTGAAGTAGTGGCCTGCCTCCCTTGCCTCTGAAAAACCGTAGGATGAGTAGCTGGTTCGGGTGCTAATCCTGAACTGGCTACTTTCCATCCTTTCTATTCTTTTCGCAATGAGTACTTCACCTGCGGTTACCCCTCAAACTCCTCTTTGAGAGGTTTCACGGGCTCTAATATATGCTGGCATCTAATACGGCTTTAAATTCTTTTCGATCAATTCAACTTTATCTCTTATTCCTTCGGTAACAAAGATCTTCCCATTCTTATCTACTATAACTGCATCCATTCCAAGTCTCTTTAGAACTTCCATGCCTTTCTGAGGGCCGAGGACGAATATCCCCGTAGGAAATCCATCGGGAGCGTCGTTCTCTATTATGCTAACGCTCTGACATTCATATGCAGGGTAGCCTGTCACAGGATTCAGTATGTGGTGATACCACTTGCCTTCTTTTACAAAAAACTTCTCGTACCCTCCGGATGTTGATATTGCTTTGTCCTTCAGTCTGACAATTGCAAAGACATCATCTTCGTTAGTCTTTCTATCCGGGTTTTTGATTCCCACTCTCCATACATCTCCATCAGGCTTTGTGCCAAAGGGCTTCACTTCACCTCCAACTGCGATAATGCCTGCAGTTATCCCATTTTTCTTCAGGATCTCGACTGCCCTATCAGCAGCGTAGCCCTTTTCAATCCCTCCCAGATCTATCTGCATCCCTTTCTTCTTAAGAAACACCGTGGAGTTAGCCTTATCGATGACAACATTTCTATAGTCAACGAGTTTCAAGTTTTCCTTTATCGTTTTTTCATCAGGCACTACGTGCTTGTCAAAATCCCACAACTTCACTATAGGGCCGATGGTGATATCAAATGCCCCATCGGTGCTTTTTGATATATAGAGTGCCTTGTCTATTACGTCAAGGGTGTCCTTTGAAACTTTCACTGGCGCAATACCGGCATATTTGTTAATCAGTGATGCTTCGCTGTCCTCTGCATAGAAATTCAGAAGTTTTCCAAGCCGGTCCAGTTCCTTAAAGGCATTGTCGATTGCCGTACCCGCTTTCTGTTTCGAGTCTGAGTAGACAGTGACGGTAACAACGGTATATAAGGCAAGGCGAGTTTCCTTGTATATCTTCTGATTGTTTAAACTACAGGAGTTTATTAACGATAGAAGTAAAACTAAGACTCTTACGACAATAGCTTTCTTGATGATGCATTTCTTCATCAAACGTCCTTCAACCTGGAGATTCATTTTTTCTCTTAATACCGCTGGGATTTTACTTTGCCTCGCCTACGCTCGATGAGCAACTGCCAAGATCACCTACTCAGTGCCCAACCACCAAGATAACAAAACTATCTTTGATGATCGTCGGACGCGGTTTCGGTTCTTCAGGTGTCGGCGACGGGGGCGGACCAAAATCTGCGGTAGGCAAATAGATGTTGTGAGTCTTTGGATCAATCGCCATCGTGCGGGCTCCCCGTTGCGTAATGACGCTTTCGACTGCGTCAAACTTGCCCGGCGACGATTCCTTCACCACGGTCAGAGTGCCCTCTCCGTTGGAGCTGAACGCCAATCCCCTCCCCGGATCGTAGCCGTTTCCATCAACCCCTGCTCCAATCGGTACCGTTGCGATCACTCTGCCCTCTTCTGTGTCCAAAACAGCCATGACCTTGTTGTGGCACCCCGCAAAGATCCGATGATGCTCGGGATCAAGTCCCATTCCCGTGGGCTCTTCGCAAGGTTTAAGCAAATACCTCTTTATTACGGCGAGCTTTATACTGTCGAGTTCGACGACCTCACTCGTGTCTTCGATGTTAACGAAGACTTTGCCTTTGCCGTCCGCCGCTGCGAATTCCGGCTTGCCACCAAGCGCAAGGGTGCCTGAAACCTCTCCTGTTGCCCCGTCGAACACCGTGGTGTCCCTGCTGCGGCCGTTGAAAGTGAATACCCTTTTGGAGGCGGGGTCGTACAGTATGGCATCCGGATTTGTTCCTGTTTTCACCTGTCCGATGATCTTCAGTGTTTTTAAGTCGAAAATGGTCGCTGTATTTGCCCGCCCGTTGCTGGTAAAACCGCGATTCAACTCCGGTGCTACCGCAATGCCGTGCACGCCCGGCGTGTCGGGTATGTCTCCTACCAGTTTGTCCGAGTCGATATCGATCACCATCACATGGGTTCCTCTGGAAATATACAGTCGCCGAGCTGTACCATCCACAGTCAAGTAGTCCCAACTGCCTTCGCCGCCGAGGTGCAGTTTTTTGATCACGTGGTACCCTGGATCCGCGTGGGCGGTCGTAACGAAAGCCAGACTACAAAACAATAAGAGTGCCTTCAGGCTGTCACCGCCTTTCGCAGATCGTTGAGGATCTCCTCACCATACCAGTGTTTACCTCTAATCATGACATTCTCCGACCATCAAAATGCTGTTTCAGTTATGATGGCGGATTCCTTTTGGGAACGGCACCGGCTCTATTCATAATTATATCCTATGCCAGTCTAATAAAAAGTATACTACACCGCCCCAATTCCTATCAATCCGCAACGCTTTCCAAGATGTCAAAGGCATTGCAAAACTTTTCAATAATACTGTAACTGTACGCAGTTACAGTATTATATGAAGCTGTCAGAGTATGCCAGGAGGCTAGTAGGCATCAGTTATCGAACATCGCGGAGGCATCTTAAGAAGAGAAAGCTTTACGCCCATCAAACAATCTTCTGCAAAGTTATGCTGATGCGTAACGATTGGTTCTACCTCAAGCCAAGTATCGAGGTCGCGACCCTCTACTTTCCTACTTTTCATGTAAAGGTCACAAGTTACCGGTTCAATTAAATCATACAGGTCCGTCATCACCCCCCTTCACATAAACCTGTATTTTTGTCCCACATTTGCCTGGATCACTCCTTGATGTAGGTTCCGTTAAACAGTTGCGAGCATCTCCTATAACAGCTTCTGCAACTTTCGTCGTGCGAAGGGATACACTTATGCCCCTTGTAAAGATGGCACAGCGCTTTTTTGTCATTTATTTGGTTGAAAACCCAGCTTTCGTATTGCATGTCCCTCTTTCTATTCTTTAAATGGCAGTGATTCATCTTCTTCACCTCCTTTCAAAAAAATAGATTGTCTAAATCATAAATCACGGCCCATTACTTTATGATGAAAATCCTATGACGCTTTTGTGAAATTTATCATTTAAGGGATATATAAAAAAAAGAACAAGTTAGGAAGGACGCTCCGTGATCAGAACAATTATTTGTGGTTGCAATACTCAGAGTGAAGACAGCTCTCACAGTGGCCTCTCCCTGGAGCAGGAAGATGCTAAGTACACTTTTTAATAAATAAAGTATCGTATNNATGCCCAAAAAAAGCCAATATAGCATTCTCCTCTCGGAGGAAGAACGGAAAGAGTCAGACCGGTGTGCAAGCAAATATACGCTACCGTATTTTGTGGTGGCAAGGGCCAAGATGATTCTGTTTGCTGCCCAAGGACTTGAAGAACGGCTCTCAGGGCTTG
>DMNE01000097.1:0-3864 GCA_003453735.1 Nitrospiraceae bacterium
TGTCGTCCATATGTATAATTGTATATTATAATGCACCTTTATTCAACTTAAAGCTAGCTCCCCTACCGATCTCATAGAGGGTGATCTCTCGTCCGCCTTCCCCCGCTTTATATATCCTAATTTCCCCTGAGAGCAGCAAGGCGATGGCCGAACAGCTGTCACCTTCAGAATAGACGAGCATTCCGGCGGGTACTCACGATATGAGGCAAGAGAAAGGCATCACGGACAACTCCCTCCGGCACGTTCTGAAACATTGGAAAGACCACAAGAAATCTCTGTATGATATGGTATCCATTTGGCTTTGATATCTATTAATTACTCTGTTAGAAGAGAATTATGGTTGTTTGTTCCATAAGAGATCAGTTCTTGATGGCTATGTTCCTAATCCCGGAAGGTCTCCAGGCAGGAGAGATAACAGTCGGCCGCTCCATGTTTTCGAGATAGGATCCCCATGTTATGGTAAAATCCCCATATTTGTCATTGATAGTGTCAACTGCTTGAAGGAGGGATCTCTCCTTAGCCCTATCGCTGAAGAGCGTAAGCTGGTCCTTATTCTCCTTCATGAGATGCGAAAGACTCACTCCGAGTAATCTAATCTTATCCTTCAGTTTTATCGTACTGAGGATTCTCAACACAGCGTGGTATATCTCATGAGTGATATTTGTAAACTCAGGCAGGGTGGTTCCTTTGGAAAAAGTTTCAAAATCAGGGTACCTGATAGTAAGGGATATCTTTCTTCCTGTAAAACCGTGTCTTCTCGCTCGTCGCCCAACCAGTGCGCTCAGCTTTAGGACCTGCGCCTTTATCGTATCTTTTGCGGACAGGTCTTTTGAAAAAGTCATGCTATGCCCTATGGATTTCGGATCTCCTGCATCGGAGATAAGGGGTCTACTGCAGATCCCCTGCCCCATCTGCTTAAGGGTCTCACCTATGATTCCAAATTTGTTTCTCAGAAGGCTTACGGGAGCATTTCCGAGTTCACTACAAGTCCTTATGCCTAATCGTTCAAGTCGTTCTGAAATTCTTGAGCCTATCCCCCACATTTCCTTTACCGGGAGCTCCTTAAGGAGGCCTTGCACGTCTTCCGGTTTAATCCATCTGAAGCCATCCGGTTTTGCGAGATCGCTGACCAGTTTTGCCATTAGAATATTGGGTGCTATGCCAACCGTGCAATTGATGCCAAACTGCCTCTTGATTTCCTTTTTGATGGAATGCCCGATATCGTCGGGACCACCAAAGAGATGGTGGGTTGTCGTTATGTCCAGAAAAGCTTCATCTATGGAATAGATTTCAACTTCAGGCGTGAACTTAAAGTATATTTTAGAAAGTTCCTTGCACGTATAAGTATATTTCTCGTTATTTCCCACAACAAGGATAATCTGAGGACAAAGTTTTTTGGCCTCATAGATATTCATTCCCGTCTTTACCCCATATCTTCTTGCCTCATAGGAACGGGTGGTGATTACCGTCCTGCCTCCGGAACCGATAACTGCGATTGGCTTTCCTCTGAGCCTGGGGTTCGCCTGTTGCTCCACAGAGGCAAAGTAGGCATCCATATCTATGCACATGATTATCCTTGACACGGTNNTAGAGCGTTTTGCCATCGCTTACGGAAAAATGGTAGATAACCTGACACCCTTCCTTTGTTTGCCATGTGTAGGTAATCTCTCTAACCTCAAAGGATCGCCCGGACCACCTGAATCTAACCGGTTTTACTCTGTAGGGAGGCTCAAATGACGCTATGACGCTTATGCAATCGCCTACGTGCATTATAACCTCCTGATGACACCGATAACCTTTCCGATAATGGTCACTTCATCAGATTTGAAGGTCTTTGGTTTCATATCCTTGTTTTCGGGTTTGAGCCTTATCTTCCCTTTGTCCTTGAATACCCGTTTCACGGTAGCCTCATCGCCTATAAGGACAACCCCTATTTCTCCATTTTTTATGGTGTCTTGGGGTCTTACGATCACAAAATCCCTGTCAAAGATCCCTGCATCGATCATACTGTCTCCCGTTACCCTCAGAGAGAAGGCATTTTCTGATGGGAAAAGTGTTTTATCGACAAGCAGGTGTGAATCGATATCTTCTGTCGCCAGGATCGGATTACCTGCCCTTATCCTGCCAGCCACAGGAAGCATAAGTCCCTCTGATAGTCTGGAACCTAAGATCTCAATTCCCCTCGATTTGGCAGGGATCATCTTTATGAATCCTTTCCTTTCAATTGCCTTGAGATGCATTCTTGAAGCTGCCCACTGGAATCCAAAATGTTCTCCTATTTCCCTGAAGGTGGGAGGGAATCCATGGCTTTGTGCATAGGATTTAAGGAAATCCAAAACTCTTTCCTGCTTTTCTGTTAAATTGGCTTTCATCGTAATTCTTATACATATGTATACTACATAAAACTTTTTTTGTCAAGTTATTTCTAAACGGTCGTCAAATTCATGAAGGAAACCTTCCCCTAATTCAATGGAATCGGATTTTGGTGGTGTAGAATAAACATATGATACTTACAGGCACCTGTTCTTGGACTGAAAAAACCCTCATTCAAAGTGGCAAGTTCTATCCCAAGGAAGCAAATACTGCAGAGGCGCGACTGAGATACTATGCTGAGACCTTTGACACTGTAGAAATTGATTCAACCTACTACGCCATTCCCAATCCGAGTAACTCATCTCTCTGGGCAGAAAGAACTCCTGAGAAGTTCATCTTTAACGTCAAAGCCTATGGGGCGTTAACGGGACATGGAGTGGATCCCCGCACCTTGCCGGCAGATATTCGAAAAACGCTTCCTCAGGGGGAAGTTGAAAAGAAGCATATCTACATAAAGGATTCTTCGCTATTGAAAACTGTTGCTGAGATGTTCAGAGAAGCCCTTGAGCCTTTGGTAAAAGGGGGAAAACTGGGTGTGCTGGTATTTCAATACCCCCCTTGGTTTCAATACAGCAAAGCAGGTTTTGATTTTATCCTGCAAGGGAAAGAACTCATGGACGGTTTACCTGTTGCATTGGAATTCCGCCACGGAAGCTGGCTGACACCTGAGAAAAGAGACAAGGTGCTTGAATTTCTCAGCAAGAATAATATTACTTATATTGCAGCAGATGAGCCACAATACGGTACTCTGGCAACAGTTCCTTTTGTACCTGCCCTTACTTCTGACATAGCCTATTTCCGATTTCACGGAAGGAACAAGGAAAACTGGCTGAGGAAAGGGATAGAGACTACTCTGAGGTTTGCATATAAATATTCGGAGGAAGAACTGAGAGGCTTCGTGCCTGCCATAGAGCAAATAAGCAAACGCGCGAAAACCACATTGGTGATGTTCAACAACTGTCATCTGGATTATGCAGTCAGAAACGCAATCGGGATGAGAGAACTGTTGACGAGAACAGGTGAGACAGTAAGAACAACAGAATAGCTAGTTCCCTAATTTACCGTCTACTCAGTTTCATTGTGTCTCTAGACTGGTGCCGTACCATGCAGGCGTCACCCGGAGTTGCCGCATGTGTATTCTTCCTCAGAGAGCAGCAAAAAATAGGGGCTGAAACACCAGCTGCTTCAGATGCGCACTAAGATGTGTCACGACAAATGGCAGCTCCTCGGGTGCTGTGCCCCTTCGGCAGAGGTGGTGGTGGTCGTAGGGGGGATCAAAATTTCGGAAATGACGGAGAAACGATCAGAGAAGTCTTTCCTGTCCCATTGTCAAAGACCTCTTAAAAACATAGATAGGGCGGTTAAGGGGTGCCCGACAGAAAAGTCACGACCCCCCTCTCACCTCGGCCCTCCCGCACCCCATTTCAGCAAAATCCAGAAAGCTATGATAATTTGCAGGCATACTCCGGTGATCAATGAATAGATAAAATG
>DMNE01000097.1:3921-16673 GCA_003453735.1 Nitrospiraceae bacterium
GGGAAGGGTCGCTACAAAAGCAGCTACCAAGCTTTTAGAATGGTTAGCCAGGTAGGTCACAGCACTGGTCAAGAAGCCACCGATCAAGAAATACAGGAAATATTTCAGCTCCACTCACGCTCCTCTTATTCAGCTTGCCAATGTATGCAATCCGGACGATATTTCCAAATTTGCTTATTGACTCTGTTCACCANNATCGTTGAAGATGCTTTGCAGATATGCCACGATGGTCTGGCAAATTCGATTTCTCATTTGCTATTACTCTATGCGTCCTGGAGAGAAGCTTCATGCTGTCCTTTCGGATCTTTCAGGACAACCCTATAATGCACTAACTCTGTATTCTTTGGCTGTAGTCTGGCAACTACGGCAGCCGTCTGTCCTGACGCGCAAATCCCGATAGTAAGGTGAGCAGAGTCAATAAGCAATTCCAAATATATCCTTTACGCTACATTTGTGATTTCAATCACAGTAATTCGCATTATTTGGCTATACAATAAAAACAGGCTAATCCTCTCCATGCCGTATCTCCTCCATTCACCATGGCGGCCGGGGTCCAAAGCCCCGGCTGCCATGGCACCTCTTTCACTACCCTTATAAACCACAATACCTGCCGCAACTCCCCTACCTTCACCCTCCTAGGTAGGGCAATCCTGGGAATGGAATCCCGCCGCAGCTCACGATTGTTAGATAACAGCAACACCTCAGATAAAGATAAAATGAGCGCTAAAGATTCCCGCGCAATCTCTCTGCATGTAGGATCCTTTTCACCGCGAGCTGATACGCAGCCCTTCTCATCCTACAGCTCCCTTCATGACATAAGACATAGACATCATTGAACGATGTTATCATGATATCTCTCAGCTTTTGCAAAACCCTACTTTCCTCCCAGGAATCGTTATTGAGGTTCTGGCTCCATTCAAAAAAGCTGACCACCACACCGCCGGCGTTGGCCAGGACATCCGGTATCAGCATCATCTTTTTATCGAAGAATATCTCATCAGCGTCCGTTGTCGTTGGCGCATTGGCGAGTTCTAAGATTATGGTTGCCTGCACAGCATGCGCATTGTCCTTCGTTAACTGGTCCGAAAGCGCAGCAGGAATCAGAATATCGCACTCGCAGGTCAGCAATTCCTCGTTGGTGATATTTTTACTCCCTTTAAAATCCATCACGCTTCCGGTCACATCCTTGTGCTTCATCACTTCGCGAATATCAAGGCCCTCACCATTGATTATGCCGCCTCCTGAGTCGCTCACAGCGATGATTTTATATCCCTTCTCGTAGAGGATGCTCGCTGCGTTCCTCCCGACATGCCCAAAGCCCTGCACTGCAACACCGGCTTCGGATGCTTGCATTCCCATTTTTCTCATCGCCTCCTCGAGAACGTAAATCCCTCCCAGTGAGGTTGAATAGCTCCTTGCCTTAATACCCTGCAGTTCAAAAGGTTTTCCCGTCACTATAGCCGGAACGTGTTCCCCTTTTATCCGTTCAAATTCATCCAGTATCCAGACCATGATCTGTTCATCCGTATAAACGTCAGGTGCAGGGATATCCTTAAAAGGCCCGATGTAGTTTCCGATGGAGCGAATATACGCTCGTGTCACTTGTTCGAGCTCACTGCTGCTCAGTTCCTTAGGATTAACAACGACACCACCCTTTGATCCTCCGAAAGGTATGTTGACCACAGCGCATTTGAGCACCATCAAGAAGGCAAGATCTCTGACATGATCGATAGTCAATTCAGGATGGAATCTAATGCCTCCTTTGGTAGGGCCTCGGGCATCGTTATATTGTATCCTGTGACCTACAAACATTTTCACTTTTCCTGAATCCATCCTAGCAGGGAAATGGACGGTAAACGAGCGCCTGGGCATCGCCAGTAGGTCGAGTTCGTCTAAGGACAAACCGAGATCCATGTAAATCTCTCCTAATTCGCTCATGCACAGTTTACAGACATTTTTGTCGTCCGCGTGCATTCTTTCATTCTGTTTACTTATCACCGTTTCCATCCTGTTCGTAGTATTATTACTCAAGTTCAGGGGCCATGCATTGCGATACCACACCGACTGAGAGCCCCCGCCAGAGACTTTAGGCCGGTTTGACAATCCTGAGGTGGAAGCCGTTTCTTACATAAAATATACATTTGTTCTGAGTGAGACGTCAACAGCCTTGAAGACTCCCTCATCGGCAAGTTGCGGAGTGAACCGTAAAAAGAAGTTCTTCACGAAACCATTTTTTCAGCATCTTATACAAAAAAGTTACGCCACGTCCGAGATGTTTTAGCGTACCACCCTCTCATGTCGTGAAGAAGCGCGCTCGCACAGCAGATCTTCAGAATAAAAGATACCGATGTCCGAGGGGGAAGGAAGCTCAGGGAAAGATGAGGGCTCTCTCTTACTGACCTCATAAGCTACAGCGGCAACTCACCACTTAATCAACGCAGACGCCCAGGTGACCCCTCCTCCGAATGCCTCAAGGAGGATGTGATCACCTTCCTTGACCCTTCCTGCCTTTACGGCCTCATCAAGGGCTATAGGGACCGATGCAGCAGAGGTATTGCCATATCTGTCGATATTGATCATAACGCGTTCCAAGGGAAGCTTCAATCTCTCCGCAGTTGCCTTTATGATCCTCAGGTTCGCCTGATGCGGTATAAGGAGGGAAAGCTGGGAGGGCTTCAGATTGTTCTCATCAAGGGTCTCCGTAACAAGATTTTCAAGGGTTCTCACAGCCACCTTAAAAGTTTCATTCCCCTTCATTTTTATGAAATGAAGTCTTCTCCTGATCGTCTCTCTAGAAGCAGGCTTCCTCGATCCGCCGCCTGGCGTCTGGAGAAGATCCCACATGCTCCCATCAGAATGTATCTTCGCAGACAGGATCCCTTTCTCTTCTGCTGTCGCCTCGAGGATTGCGGCTCCCGCACCGTCACCGAATAAAACACAGGTCGTCCTATCCTCCCAGTCTGTAAACTTGGAGAGTATCTCGGCTCCAACGACAAGAACTCTTTTAAATAGTTTGCTTTTTATATAGGCGTTAGCAACAGAAAGGCCATAAATAAACCCTGAGCACGCAGCGTTGACATCAAAGGCAGCGGCCTTCTTGGCATTCAGCCGGTCCTGGAGGATACACGCGGTAGATGGCAGCAGCATGTCACCGCTCACCGTTGCGACAATGATGAGGTCGAGATCCCTCGCCTTCAGGTCGGCACTCTTCAATGCAGCCTTTGCTGCTCCGTAGGCCAGATCGGATGCCGCCTCGGTTTTATCCGCAATCCTTCGTTCCCTGATTCCTGTTCTTTCCATAATCCATTCGTCTGAGGTGTCAACCAGACTTTTGAGGTCATCATTGGTGAGAATTCTCTCCGGAACGAAAGAGCCCGTGCTTACTATCCAGGCCCTGATCACGCCTGCTCCCTAATGGTGGTCTCGCGTGTCGATTTCACAGAAGTAACTGTCTTTATCTCCTCTGCTATCGCCTCGTACACCTTCTTCAGAGAAAACTCCGCCGCAACCTTTACGGCGTTGCGAATCGCTTTTGCCGAGGATCTCCCGTGACTTATGATGCAAGTGCCGTTAATACCAAGTAACGGCGCTCCGCCATATTCTGCATAATCTGTCTTCTTTTTGAAGTTCCTCAGGGCGGGTTTCATAAGGAGATAGCCGATCCTCCCTGTAGCAACATTACTTATTTCCCTCTTGAGCATCTTTATGATCACATCAGCAAGTCCCTCGCTGGTCTTGAGCACGATATTGCCGACAAATCCGTCGCAGACCACAACATCGGCAATGCCGGCAAATATGTCTTTCCCCTCAATGTTCCCGATAAACCCTACCCCTGCATCTTTGATCAGTTTAAAGGCTTCTCTCGTCATGCTGTTCCCTTTGGTATCCTCTTCGCCAATGCTGAGCAGAGCAATTCTTGGATCGGGATTACCGAACATCGCCTTGCAGTAAGCATCACCCATCAATGCGAATTGGAGAAGGTTCTCCGCGGTACAATCGACATTAGCCCCCGCATCAAGGAGAACAAAAGGCCGTCGTAAGGTCGGCATAATGGTAGCGATGGCTGGCCTGTCAACCCCCTTCGACGCTCGCAACAGTACAAGGGACACTGCCATGGCAACTCCGGAGTGACCTGCGGTCACCACCGCATCAACCTCACCGTCTTTGACCAGTTCCACCGCCCTTTTTATGGAAGAATCCTTCTTTTTTCTTAAGGCGATCAAGGCGGGTTCATTCATCCCCACAATCTGTGATGCATGCTTTATTTGGAGTCTACCGGAGGGGTATCTTTTTCCTTCGAGTTCTTTCTTTATCGAAGGCTCGTCACCGACAAGAGTGATATCGATATCTTCACTCTCATTAACCGTTTCAACCGCACCCTCTACCATTACTGCGGGGCCAAAGTCACCGCCCATTGCATCAAGGGCTATTCTCATTCCTTCTCAAGAATTTGCAGGACCTTTCGGCCATTATAGGAACCGCAGTTCACGCAGACCCTGTGGGGTTCTTTGAGCTCCTTACACTCAGGACAAGTACCGAGATCCGGCATCTGGCCCTTCCAGTTAGCTCTCCTCTTATCTCTTCGTGTTCTTGTATGTCTATGCGTGGGATTTGCCATGTTCACTCCTTTCCTTCATCCAATAATTTTTTTAATACCGCAAGTCTCGGGTCCACGTCTCTTTGTCCGCACGTGCAGCTGTCGACGATGAGATCAGTTCCGCATTTCGGACAGATCCCCATGCAGGATTCGCTGCAGAGAGGTTTTATCGGAATATTTAAGAGGATCTGTTCCCTTATGAGGTCCTGGATATCCAGTTCATCACCCTGGTAGAAGCCCGTATCCAGTTCGTCATCCTTAATCTCATGCCGCTCTTCACCCTTAAGCTCTTCGATGGGGCGATACACCAGATTCACATAGAGGTCAGCTTCCTGCGAAAAAGCTTTGAGGCATCTGCTGCATTGGAGTTCAAGCAGGGTCTGCATCGTTCCCTGAACGAGGACCTCGGAACTGACCTTATCGATGTGCAGCGATGCCTTCACAGGGCAGAGAAGTTTAAACGGACCAGCTTCAAAGGTCTCTTCAACTTCTATTTCAAGCCCTTCATCCGCTATCTCTGATAAAAGTACTTTCATTGTGAAAGAACACCAAATCGTAGCATGAGAAACGCAGTCTATGAAACAAGTTTCAGGCCGCCCTTGCTAAGAGAGAACCAAAGTACATTCCTCAATATCTTGAATTATAACAGAATATTGAGCGAAATTGTCAAATGTCCCTCACCTTTTCCTTCGGTTGAAGCTCAACAATATTAGATTCTCCCCGGTGCATCTTCGAACTGCCCTGTAGTATTCCCCCTTCAACCACCGTAAGTTTTACCGCGTTGATGTCGCCGATTACGTGCCCCTTTGATTTGATCTCCAGGACCTCCCGTGAAGTGATAGTGCCTTCAACCCTTCCGCCCACAACGACACCTCGTGCCGTCACGTCACCCTTCAGATTGGCTTTTTCTCCCAGGATAAGCCAGTCTGCGTCCACATTCCCATCAAGGCTTCCGTCGATCCTGAGTGTTCCCTTTGTCTTGATATCACCCCTAAAGTGGCTGTTACTCCCGACAAATGATTCAATTTTTTCGGTGTTTCGTGAAAACATGATCAACTCCTCCCTTCAACAAATTGTTTCGGGTTTACGTACCTACCGTCCTTCCATATCTCATAATGACAATGGGGTCCGGTGCTGTTCCCTGTTGAACCAGAGTAGGCGACGGTGTCACCGCGCTTTACGCGCTGGCCGACCCGGACGGCAATGGTCTGGTTGTGGGCATAGAATGTGGAATAACCAAAACCATGCTCTATGCCGACAAGATTTCCGCTGCCTCCGGCCCATCCGGAAAAATTCACTACACCGTCTGCAGTCGCGTGTACCGGAGTGCCTGGCTCGACAGAGATGTCAATGCCTGAATGAAATTCATCTTCTCCGTTCACGGGATTTTCACGCCTTCCATACGGTGAGGTTATCTTCCCTGTAACAGGCCATCCCTTTGGGGTTGCCAGATAGATATCCTTCTGCTGCCTCAGATAGTCCTTAATTTCCGTTACTGTCTGGACAGTATTCTTGATTTGCTCCCTCAATGCCTCAATGTCAATAGATCCGCTGTCAGAGGGATGAACATCTTCAAGAATCTTTTCCTTGGTCCCCAGAGAAAATAATCGCCCAAACTCGGATTCGGCTCTCTGTAATCCTGTCATCGTTGCCTTTAATTCGACGAACTGCCCTGAATAGTAGTTGAGCTTATTTTTCATTAGGCGATATTCCACCGCATTTACGCCGACTGATAATACATAGAGCGTGCCGACTATCCACATGGCCACGGAAAAGACGATTCCGACAGAAGGGATTTTGAAATTGAATAGTTTGCAATTGCTGTGAGGTATCAGCATGATGGTCACAGGGGTGAATGCCTTCTTGATGAATCCTCTGATCCTACTCATACAGTATCTCCTTTCTGCCGTTCACGACACTGCCGATACGATATGAAGGGAACCCTGTCTCCTCAAGGATCGAGATGGTCTCCTCAGCCCGATCCTCGGAAACGACCATAATATACCCTATCCCCATATTAAATGTCCTGCGCATATCGAGCGAAGGGACATAGCCCGACTCTTCAATGATTCTGAGCACTGGGGGAAGAGGCCATGACCCTTCTTTGATTACAGCACCTACCTTGTCGGGCAATATCCTGGGAAGGTTGCCAGGAATTCCGCCTCCGGTGATATGGGCCATCCCCTTGATCTTTACTCTGTCCTTCAGAGCATAAAATGCCTTCACATAAATCCGAGTCGGTTTAAGCAGCTCATCCCCTATCGTTGAGCCTATCTGCGGAACATAGGTGGAGACTTCCATCTTCTTTACATCAAAAAATAGCCTCCTTACAAGGGAATANNACCGCTCGATGAAAGGCCGATGAGGCTGTCTCCTTCCCTTATGTCCGAACCATTAATTATTTTTTCCTTATCCACAACCCCAACAGCAAATCCTGCAAGGTCATATTCGCCGTTCTCATAGAAGCCAGGCATCTCTGCCGTCTCGCCGCCGATAAGGGCGCATCCAGCCTGTCTGCACCCTTCCACAATGCCTGCAATAACCATGGATGCCTTTTCGGGCAAAAGCTTTCCCGTTGCAAAATAATCGAGGAAAAANNAGCGGTTCAGCTCCACTGGTCAGAACATCATTCACGCACATGGCAACAAGGTCGATCCCCACCGTATTATGCCTATCCGTCATAAAAGCGACCTTCAATTTTGTCCCGACCCCATCTGTGCCGCTGACGAGGACAGGTTCTCTGTATTTCTTGATATCCAGCTTAAACAGCGCGCCGAACGAACCGATATCGGTCATCACCCCGTCTCTGAATGTCCTTCTCACGAGGGGGGAGATCATATCGACAAACCTGTCGCCCTCATCAATATCAACGCCTGCTTTCTTATATGTGAATTCTTCCATAATTACGAGATCGGGGGGTATTGAATGCAAATATTTTGCACAAAGTGCGCCCAAAGTTCAAGAAGTTTCTGAAACAAAATGCCATTGGTGATATATTACCTGTATTTCAGGAGGTTAGGATCAGGAAAAGTTTTGTGCTGGGAATGGATAATTTTTGGGCTGACATATTGAAATGGGGAAGTTTATCGCGAGGGGGGAAGTTTCTTGTTGATTGCAATGCAGCAAAAAAAAACACGGATAACCGTGTAACTATGATTCGCGGTACAGAGATGTCTCAAAACAATCTCTATTGTTGTCAATAATGTCGCAGGCAAGGGAAGCTTATCGGCATTCGATGAACTTCCCAATGAAGACTGCTTAGGCTCATTTTTCCTTATCAGTCGACTTCTTCACCTGGGGACACTTCTTTGCCTGCAGAGTCGACGATTACAGGATGTTCACTGTTAACTAACTCTGAACTGAAGAATGTCTCAAGGCATGGCAGACAACGATTTTATGGTACACTTATGTGATGCTCTGTGATAATTCATTTTGATTGGAAAAAAAGTACCCAGTATATAGAATGCCAAAAATAAGCTTAATCATCATCAATTATAACGGAGCTAACTTGACAATTGCTTGTTTAAGAGCTATTGAGGAACAGACCTTTAAGAACTTTGAGCTGATCGTTGTGGACAATGGTTCATCAGATAATTCATTGGATGAAGTCCGTGAGTTTACCGAAAATAGCCAATTACAATTTCCTGGAAAAATAATTCCCTTAGATAATAATATTGGTTTTGCCGGCGGCAATCTCGAAGGGCTGTCTCATGCTGAGGAGTCCGAATACATAGCTCTTTTAAACAATGATACGGAGCCTGACAATAACTGGCTCGAAAATCTTATAAAAGTAATGGACGCCCACCCCGATATCGGCATCTGTGCTTCAAAGATGGTTGGTTTCAAAACGGATGTTATCGATAGCGCAGGTGACGGTTATGCGACCTCACTAAAAGGATATAAAAGGGGAGAGGGTGAAGAAAAAGGACGGTACAATAGGGAAGAATATGTTTTTGGGGCCTGTGCAGGGGCAGCCCTGTACCGGCGCAAGATGTTTGATGAAATTGGCTTTCTTGACGAGGATTTTTTCCTGATCCATGAAGATACTGATTTAAATTTCAGGGCCCAACTTGCAGGATGGAAGGTTATGTACGTCCCAACCGCTATCGTATACCACAAGGTCAGGTCGACGATTGGCCATATGAGTGACATGGCTGTCTACTATACTCTTCGGAATAGCGAATTTGTCAGAATTAAGAACATTCCCGCCCTGCTTTTTCTGAGATGTTTCCCTGAATTTATCCTAGGCGAAATAACGACGTTCATATATTTTGTAATAAAACATCGCAAACTGAAGCCTTACTTTAAAGCAAAACTGGATGTTCTTAGATCATTTCAGACAATGATAAAAAAAAGAAAACTCATCATGAAAAATATAAGGAAAGTAGATAATAAATATCTTGAGAGCATCATGACTTCTGTATGGAACTCCGAGTTCTTGAAGATGAAGGTTAAAAAATCTCTCTATGGATAGGTTAGGCTTGTCTTGACAGCGGTACGCTTAAGGTACACGGTCCATTTTTTATCGAACTTAATGCGATCACTCTTTTTCTTTCTTTTTGATACGAGTGTTTATTAAGGATCCGCTTTGCACTGTGAATGACCCAGCGACCTCGCAACTAGCAGCCAAAACCAACGCTAAAAAGCGATAAAGGAACCTAAAGCCAACCGGCAAAGGCGTAAGGAATAAGGTAGATAAGCAATTTAACAAAAACACTACTGCGGGAAGCTTCGGTCCTGTTACTGTCTGAATTACAGGAAGAATGCCAGAAGAATGCCATCCGCAATTGACAATACTGAGAGAAATTGATAGTATTTCATTGATGAATAGAAAATTCTATTTTGGGATCTTTATCATTTTTCTCATTGTTTTCCCTTTCGCAACGCCCCTGCATGCTGCGGCGGAGGAGGAAGATCCTTGCGCGAAAGATGGGTTGCATATTAGAAATGAGACAACTATTGATCTGTGGGTCAAAAAAAATGATGGCGCTTGCACTTTATGGACTCACCATCACATCATTATCATTAAACCGGAAGATACCCTGGAAATATTTTCAGACCTTACCTGTTCAACACTGTACTGCGGAGAAAAGCCGTCCTACGAGGATTTTCAGTTTATTGATAAAAACGGAGATTGCCGTGTCAAGATCCTTCCATCTTGCACCCTTTCTGACATGTAATTCTTACTGCCGGTAGTATTAGTAGTCACTGATTTTGCGGAGAGAACTGAATAAGAGAGATGGCAGATTATTCAACAAGCCGCTGCAGAAATGCAAAGGTCGTGCAGGCAGGCAAAAGCTCTTCCTGTGCAGCGAGATATCAGCAGGTACCGGCTTCGCACATTCGCCTGGTACGGTCTGTTCCCCCCCGGACTCTCCTTCGCCTGTGTCCTATCCAAGTCAGTGCCGTTGCCAAAAGGAAACCGCCATCACAACTGCAACATCAGTATGATGGTCAAAGGATATCTTTTGGACAACCGAAACATCGTAATTATTATGCGAATTCCGGGCAGTCTTATTCTGTCTAACAGGCCTACAGGCGGTGGAAGAAGTCAACGAATTAATACGACGTTACGGGTTGGAAGAAGACAAGGAACATGTGATTATTCCTCTCCCGAGCAAGAACGGCGGCATGAAACGCTGCTTCCTCCTCAAGAGGAGATTCATTCGGATTGTGTATCCGGAGGGACATCAGGTTGATTATCCCCTTGCAGAAGCGATTGAGGCAACGGTCAGGTTCCCCGAACTTCCCTTAAGCGAGGCACTCTATTTGATGCATAAAGAATCGGGAGCTCAAGAAAGCGAAATCTCTGACGATAAAGATGAAGCGCAATGACAGTTGTTAGCCACCATGATACAACTTGATTACAAAAATAACCAACGCATGAGGATGTCATTGCGAGGGCTGTTGACGACACGACAAAAGCCGTGCCTCCCCCCGAATTCGCGATGGCAGTGAGAGGCATTTCTACATGAAAAAGAAGATACTGATCAACGCGAGCTATCCGGAGGAGAAGAGGGTTGTTATTGTTGAAGGAGATATCCTTGTGGACTTCTATGTGGAGGTTGCTTCAAGAGAACATCTCAAGGGGAATATCTACAAGGGGATAATAACGAGGATAGAGCCGGGTCTTCAGGCGGCATTCTTGGATTTTGGACCTAAGAAGCACGGGTTCCTCCAGATCAGAGAGATAAATCCCGAGTATTTCCAAAACCGTGAAGAAGGAAAAGGGCCGAGGGTACAGGATGTTCTAACAAAGGGACAAGAACTTATTGTCCAGGTCGAAAAGGATGAAAGGGATACGAAGGGTGCCAGTTTAACAACCTATATCTCTCTCCCGGGCAGATACATCGTCATGATGCCCGGACAGAAAAGGGTCGGGATTTCGAGAAAGATTGAGTGCAGAGAAGACAGAGACCGGTTGAAGGAGATCTTCAGTGCCCTCAAGCTTCCGGAGAATATGGGGTTTATCCTCAGGACGGCCTGCAGTGACAAAACCGCGGAAGAGCTGTCTAACGATCTGAAATATCTCACCAAGCTCTGGACGAAGATCCAGGCGGAGTCGAAAAAGGTTTCAGCCCCTGCACTCATTTACAAGGAACAGGATATCGCTGTAAGAACGGTCAGGGATTATCTTACATCAGATGTGTCGGAAGTCCTCGTTGATGATGAAGAGGCATATAAGAATGTGAAGGAATTCTTGAGAAAAACAACGCCCTGGCGCAGGATAAATATAAAATATTATAAAGAGAAAAAACCGATCTTTTCCAAGCATTCCATCGAAGCTCAGATTGCGAAGATTCACGAGAGAAATGCATACCTGCCTTCAAGGGGCTACCTGGCAATTGACCGGACGGAGGCACTTACTGCCATTGACGTCAACTCGGGCAGATCCAGGAAAGAGGAAAACGTCGAGTCAACAGCCCTCAGGACAAATCTCGAGGCGGCAGATGAAATTGCACGACAGCTCAGATTGCGGGATATCGGAGGGTTGGTCGTCATCGATTTCATTGATATGGAATCATCAAAAAACAGGAGAGAAGTCGAAAACAAACTGAAAAATGCCCTGAGTTCCGACAAGGCCCATACGGAGATAAGCGGGATATCGAAGTTCGGCATTGTTGAGATGACAAGAGAACGATTGCGAGTGGCATATTTCGAGTCGATCAATAAAGGATGCCCCGTCTGCGGAGGCGCAGGAATTGTGAAAACCGAAGAAACAGTCGCCATTTCAGCACTCAGGGAGATCCATACGAGGGGCTCGATGGGCGGAATAAAAAGTATCACCTGCAGTCTCCCCGTCGAGAGTGCAAATTACCTTATGAATAAGAAGCGGCAAGAGATTCCTCTCCTGGAAAAGAAACTTGATACTCAGATTACCATCCTGGGCGACCGAAATCTCCAGCCCGGCCAGGTCGTGATTGAAACGGAGGACTTACAGCCAAAGCAATAACGATAAACCCGCTCTGTCTATGCGGTAAAACATCGCGATTCATGGTGGTCACGTCAGTGTAAGGTCGCAGTCCCTAACCTCTTGAAGCTGTTTTCCCGCTGGCTCAGGACGGTGATCCATCCTTGCGTTTGATGCCTTACGACCGGCCTTATGACAACTTTTGAGCAGGCGGTTCTTCGGGAAAAATTTTCGGAGCGAATAAACGACCTTCGTTGCGTTGCTCGCGAAAAAAATGTTAGTATGTTAGAATTGAGCAGATCGAAGGAGATTCCCGTGCTGCAAGATAACATCGCTGTGGGCTTAACATTCGATGACGTTCTGCTTCTACCCGCTAAATCCGACATTCTGCCGAAAGATGCGGACATCAGCACGCAACTCACCAAATCCATAAAGATCAATATCCCCCTTCTCAGTTCCGCAATGGATACGGTCACCGAAGCGGCACTGGCTATCGCCATAGCGCGGGAAGGAGGCATTGGTATCGTTCATAGGGCGATGTCGCCCCATAGACAGGCGACAGAGGTGGATACGGTCAAAAAATCAGAGAGCGGCATGATCATCGACCCTATTACTATTGCCCCCGCTGCGCCCATCTCAGAAGCGCTGAAGCTCATGGAAAAATACCGGATATCAGGTGTTCCCGTTACTGTGGACGGTAAACTGATAGGAATCCTCACGAACCGGGACCTGAGGTTCGAAACA
>DMNE01000097.1:16679-16919 GCA_003453735.1 Nitrospiraceae bacterium
AAAAAAGGTTTCAGAGGTGATGACTAAAGAACGGCTGATAACTGCTCCTATTGGGACGAGTCTTGATAAAGCGAAGGGGTTGCTGCACGAATATAAGATAGAGAAGCTTCCCATTGTTGATAAGCAATTCAATTTGAAAGGACTCATAACCATTAAGGACATAGAGAAGCGGCGCAAATACCCCCATGCCTGTAAAGATACGGTGGGAAGGCTTCGCGTTGGCGCGGCAGTGGGAGTGGG
>DMNE01000080.1 GCA_003453735.1 Nitrospiraceae bacterium
ACAACCGTCAATCAGAAAATCGCAGTTTTCACAAATAAGTGCTTTCACCTCTTCATCGCAAGAGAAGTCCGGCGCTCTTAGAATACCGCGGATCGTCGATTGCAGTTCTCTCCGCGTGAGTATTTCGGAGAGCAAATTATACGATCCACAAGCGAGTTCTGCCCTGTCCTCTCTGTAGAAATGGCAGAAACCCCTGCAGATGATATCCGTAAAGGCGCATGTCTTCATGGAAATGTCGAGTCGGTCACTTCCTCCAGCCACGTAAGGTAATCCGCTGACCCTTTGATAACAGGAAAAGCGAGGATCTCGGGCACGGTATAACTGTGGAGTTCTTTCACTTTTCTGGCTAAGGCGTCGAAGAGGCTCTCCCGAGTCTTCGCGATCATCAAAACCTCTGCTTCGTCCTGTATCTTGCCCATCCAGCTATAAATCGATCGGATTCCTTTAATAATGTTCACGCACCCAGCAAGGCGCTCCTTCACAAGGGAAAGAGCAATTTTTGCTGCCTCATCCTCATTTGAAGCGGTAATGAAAACTACGATGGCCTGCATGTAGCTCCCCGTTGTTCCATATTACAATTACCTTAAGAAGCTCAGCCCTGGCAGATATATATGCGGAAAGACTTTTGTCTCATAATGCATCAAAGTGTCAGCGGCTGCCTCCATAGAAAAAATAAAAAGCCCCTTATATACCATTGGTTGCAGACGGGGACATCATCGTTTGTGGTAACCCGTTGCGTATATAGTTTTCAAGAATTCCGGAATACTACTTTACTGTATCGGCAAATCTGCCGTTCTTCAGAAGAGCCGTTCTTTTGCCGTCTTTATGAATGAGCACCACCGTTGGTTTGAAGAATACAAAGTCCTGATGAAAGGGCGTCATGACAGTGCCTCCGAAGGAACTGTTGTCTCCCAGCGCAACGTGTATAGTGCCAAGGATCTTTTCCGACTCAAGGATATTGTCTGGCCTTCGCGCCTTATCATTCGTACCGATACCCAGCTCTGCTATATTTCGATTCTCTTCTCTCTCGTTTAATTTGTCATCGAGCACCCTCGTAAATGGCTCATCCCCTTTAACCTTAACGACCAGCCCGTTCCTCACTGTCAACGTCACGGGGGTCTTCAATTCTCTCGTCTGCGCCCACTCCAGGACAAGCTGACCATTTGCCGTACCTTCCTGGGGAGCAAGATAGACCTCACCTGCAGGAAGATTGCCGAAAGAGCCCTTTTTTGTGAGTATCCCTGTATCAGATAACGCCTTTCTTCCTCTCTTCGACATCACAAGGTGAGTTCCATTTGGTGCCGTTATCTCTACAGTCTCGGCCTTATTCACACTCTGTGCGATAGCTAAAGTCCTTCGTGCTAATGCTCTCCAATCAACATTCATTGGGCCTTCAAGCATTGCCATGTCAAACAGCGGCATGCTAGCGTAACGACATCCGCACACTCTTGTAAGGAGATCCCTGAATCTTGTATGGCTCGTGGAGTAGTTAGAGAGGGCGATAACCGCCTGCACCGTCGAACGGCAGTGTTTCCTCACTATATCCTCCGCCTTCTCGATTTCTGCAGCGGAGCTTCTCTTCGCGAGAAGGGATGAGAAGAGGCCCCCTGCCTTCAGGCTATCCACGGTTCTCTCACCAAAGGCCAGTCGCCAGAGTTCCTCTGGGGGTTCCGCACCGTGACTCTGCGTCGAAGGATATTCATGAAAGAATACCTTTTTCGCAAATGCCTTTCCTATCTCACCAGCAAGCAGCGCAATATCCCGCAGCCGTTCTCTTCTGCACCGTTCTTCAATATCAAGGATCTCAGAGTCGGGTATCCTGTCACTAAATACGAGAACCCGCTCCTGTCTTTTCACACCGAGATTCGTGGTAAAGATCGCCCTGAGGGATTCGATCACCATCGAGCCATCTACCGGAACATGAACTCCAGCTGTTCAAGGTGTTCGCCCGGGAAACCGATAGGATAGTCGTTATCAAAACAGGCCCTGCAAAAGTTTCCGGAATCCGGAACGATCCGCTTGATGCCCTCAATGCTCATGTAAGCGAGGGAGTCTGCAGTTACGAACTTTCTTATTTCCTCGATCAAGTGCGTAGAGGCGATGAGTTCCTGTCTGGTCGGGGTATCGATGCCGTAGAAACAGGGGCCAATGGTAGGCGGAGAGCTGATCCTGAGGTGGACCTCCCTGGCACCTCCGACCTCCCGAATCATCTTGACGATCTTCTTGCTGGTAGTCCCCCTCACGATCGAGTCGTCAACAACAATAACCCTTTTCCCTTCAAGAAGCTTCTTCACCGGATTGAGCTTGATCTTCACGCCAAAATGGCGTATGCTCTGTTTCGGCTCTATGAAGGTCCTGCCCACATAGTGGTTTCTTATCAGACCGAAGTCAAAATGAATCCCGCTCTCCTCAGAGAATCCTATTGCGGCAGGCACTCCCGAATCTGGCACGGGTATGACAAGATCGGCATCTACGGGTGCTTCCCGCGCTAGTTGGCGGCCGAACTCTTTCCTTATCTCATTGACATTCTGATAACCGAAGATGTAACTGTCCGGACGGGAGAAGTATATGAACTCGAATATGCAGTGCGCCTTTTTACAGCTGGTGAGCGCCTTTACTGACCTCATGCCATTCTCATCAATGATGAGCATCTCCCCCGGCTCGATGTCCCTGATGTAGGCTGCATTTATAAGATCGAGGGCACAGGTTTCCGAAGTAACCACGTACGCGCCATCCACCTCTCCCAGACACATAGGTCTCACCCCATAGGGATCCCTCACCGCAATAAGCTCCTTCTCATTGAGTATCAGAAGACTGAAGGCACCGCTGACTTTATGTAATGCCTGGATGATCCTTTCGTAAGGGTCATTTCCCTTTGCATGAGCAATAAGATGGACGATCACCTCGCTGTCTGAGGTTGATTGGAATATGGCTCCCTGTTCCTCAAGGTCTCTTCTCAGCTCCACCGCATTGACAATATTGCCGTTATGAGCCAAGGCGAGGGGTCCGAGGGCAAAGTTGGCAACGATGGGCTGGACATTCTTCAGGACGCTGCTTCCCGCTGTAGAGTATCGGTTATGTCCGATAGCCATATATCCCGGCAGTCTCTTAAGCCTCTTCTCAGTAAATATATCCGCAACGAGACCCATGGACTTTTCAATATAGAGTTGTCTGCCGTCAGACGAACATATCCCTGCCCCTTCCTGCCCCCTGTGTTGAAGAGCGTAGAGACCAAGATAGGTGAGGTTGGATGCCTCAGCATGGTTAAACACTCCAAATATCCCGCATTCCTCACGAACGTCGTAGAACGGATTAGCCGGCGTATGACAACTGCTTGACTTTAGAAACCGCATATTTGTCTCCTCATGATTTGTCAGGGAAGAACCTGATGTAGTTTTCCCAATAGGTGAACAACTCCTTGGTCGCCATAATGTCTCCGAGACAGTACTTCGCTATTTCGGCATACCTCTCTGATGAGAACAGGTCCTTGATGTTATACCCAGTTATTCCCTCTGACTTCGGACTCTTGATCCCAAACGTCTTGCACCACATATCGAGACTAAATCGTCTTCTTGAAGCGCCGTAAAAGGTAAGCTGGTCGAAGAGATCCACATGCGGACCGCTATACCTGTTCGGCATAAGATCTCTTGTGGGTCTTATTTTATGGACAGCGGACCTAACTATGATAAACGGACAGTCAAAGCCTCTGCCGTTAAAGGTAATGAACTGATCGTAACTCTTAATTGCATCCCAAAAACTCCTCAGAATCTCCTGCTCGGTACGGATCTGAAAACTGATACCATTTTCTTCAAAGGGTAAGAGAGACCCCTCAGGAGCCTGGAAATAAACTGCGCCCTTCAAGGAATCAGGGTTAAGCATGCCTATCGCAATTATCGCGCCTGTCTGCGGATACAACGAAAGGCTTTCCTTCACCCCGTGAACATCCTCCTCAGTTTCGGCCCACCGGAGGAGATACTCCTGTGTAGCTTTATCGAGGGACTCAAAATCCATCCCAACAGTCTCTATGTCAAAGATGATCCTCGACATCTATTCATACGTACGAACATGATTAATGAAACATGATCGTTATCGTCTATACCCGGTATCGTGCCTCTCTGCTTAGGATGCCTTCGGTAACTCCTTAAATACTTTCCACGTCTTCAGAAGGTCTATCGCCATTTGAAGCTGCACATCGCCTTTTTCGGAAACCTCAACCGGCGCAGTCTCCGCTTCTGGTTGCATTTTTTCATCATTTTGGTCATTATTCTGGTCATTTTTCAGATGCCTCTCCAGGTCTTTCTCCCTGAACACAGCATGCTCTTTTTCACCGTTTTTTGACTCTAATTTCACAATAATGTCAGGAGTAATGCCGGTAGACTGAATAGAGGTTCCATTGGGGGTATAATACCGGGCAGTGGTGAGTCTGAGCCCTGAGCCGTCACTGAGAGGGATGACGCTCTGGACGGATCCTTTCCCAAAGGTCTGGACGCCAAGTATCGCCGCCCTGTGCCAGTCTTTCAGAGCACCGGCAACAATCTCCGATGCACTTGCGCTGCCCTGATTTACAAGAACGATCATGGTCGGTTTCTCATAGGAAGGCAATTTTCCTTCTGTTCGATACTCAGTTTTCTCACCCGATCTGTCTTTGATGTAAACAACGAGTTTCCCCTGAGGCAGGAACTGACTGGCCACATCAATGGCGCTGTTCAGCAGGCCCCCAGGATCGTTTCTCAGGTCAACGATCAGGGAATCCATCTTTTCGTCGCTAAGTTGTTTTAAGGCCGCCGAGAGGTCGGATGCCGTCTGTTCCTGAAACTGGTTCAGTTTTACATAACCGATCCCATTTTCTAGCATCTTCGACTTCACGCTCTTCACCTTAATGATGTCACGCTCTATAGTAAAGTCCTTCGATTCTTTCCATTCTTCCCGCATAATGGTTATCTTCACCTTCGAGCCCTTTGGCCCCCTCATCTTGTCCACCGCATCATGAAGCGACATATCTCTGGTGCTCTGGTCGTCGATCTTGATTATTTTGTCACCGGCCTTTATCCCAGCCCGATAGGCAGGAGTATCCTCAATAGGCGCGATCACGGTGAGGAGGTTGTCCTTAATGCCGATCTGTATCCCGATGCCGCCGAATTCTCCCTTTGTCTCTACCTGCATCTCCTTGTACGCATCGGGAGGCATAAAACCTGAATGCGGGTCAAGAGAATTCAACATCCCCTTAATCGCCGCATAGATAAGATCCTTTGTCTTGACATCCTCCACATAATTCTTTTTTACAATGGACAAGACCTCGGTAAATATCTTGAGATTTTCGTATCCTTCCACCTCTGCACTCACACGGCCTATTGACCACCTGCCCACAAGAATGCCCGCAACTGCGAATGACAGAACCAATACCCATACCAGAGGCAGCTTCCTCTTAATGCTCATCATCTCTCCTTAACCTCCTAATTTTCACCCCAAAAGCTCTATGCATTTGCGGGGAACTATCTTTTCTTTAACCATTGCGTCGGATCAAGGGGTTTCCCCTTGTATCTGATCTCAAAATAAAGGGACGGAGTATTGAGTACTCCTGACTCCCCAACTTTCCCAACAACGTCGTGCACTTTTATTATATCTCCAACCTTAAAAAAAATCTCTGCTAGATTTGCATAGAGGGTGTGATATCCCTCACCGTGATTGACAATCAAAAGGTTACCGTAGCCCTTGAACCACTCTGCGAAGACAACCTTGCCGCTGTAAACAGCTTTTATTGAATCTTCATCTGTCTTGATGTAAATTCCGTTTCTGAAAACGGGGGTGTCAAATCTCGGGTCCTTCTGACTGCCGTAGGGAACGATGATCCTCCCGTTAACAGGCCACGAAAGCCTCCCCTTGAGTGCTGAAAAACCCTTTGCCTCGAAGGTCTCTTTCTCTTCAAGTTTTTTGATAACATCACGGAGTCGCCTGGATGCCTCCTCAAGCTCCCTGAGCATCTTTTCATGCGATACCTTCTCGCTTCTAACCGACACAAGGATCTGCTCCCTATCCTTCTTTTTTTCAGACAGGGTCCTCTCCGTAAGCCTCACCCTCTCCTCTTCCCTCTGCATCTCGGCACGGAGATCCTTGAGTTGTTTTTCTTGTTCCTCCAAACTTTTGATCGTACTGAGGTAGCTATCAATAACCCTTCGCTCATACACCGTAACCTGTTCAAGATATCTCCATCGCCGCATCATCTGCCCTATGTCATCCGCGTTCAGCAGGACAAACAATTCGTACGACTGGCCATACCGTTGCATAGCCCGAAGTTTTCTCTTCATCCAGTCCTTTTTCACATCGAGAGAGTCCCGATTGGCCGATATCTCAGCCTCGACTCTCTGTATTTGAGCCTCTGTTTGACTACGTCTGGCCCGCTGTTTCCTCAACTCTATTCCGATGTCATCAAGTCTCTTATCGACGGTATCGATCTCTTCAAGCACCGAATATTCCTGTTTCCTCGTCTCCTCAAGCTTACCCTTGTATATCTCCATCTCCTTCTGGAGTTTTTGGTACTCTTCTTTAGGGTTGTCAGCCGAAACCACTGAGGGAACAAGTAATTCACTGGAGAGCATAAAACAGAAAAGGCTCAAGAAAAAGACAGCACCCAGAAGTCCCTTATCATCGATCGCGCTCGCCGAAGTCGTCTTATGCAACTGCCGCCTCTCTTCCCCCTTTGCTTCAGTCCGTCTGATTCGCCAGCCCACTCGAGAGGAGGGGGAAGCTCCTGCTTCGTTCGTCTCAGGAGACTCGCCCACAAGGGGAAAAAAGGATAGAAGAAAAAAAACTGCTTTTCGCGGGCTACGCTTGATTTTTGACCTCAAACCCCGCATGTACGAGAGCGCATCATCTATCATGCATCATGCCCAACGCGGAAAACCTAAAATCGTATTCTTCCGATCGCAATGAGCGCTCCGGTAATACCGAGGAAGAGACCCGCAGCTGGCAAGGAGATAGTGACCTCCGGTGGAAACATAGCGGCAGTGACCAGAGGTGCCGTTACGGCCAATTGTTTGAAGACGATCTGGTAAAAGACGAGTATGATCGCCAGGCTGATGCAGGCTCCGCTTATCCCGATAATTCCCCCCTCAATAAGAAAGGGTGTCCTGATAAAGCTCCTCGTCGCACCCAAAAGCTTCAAAGTCTCTATCTCTTCCTTTCTCCGGTAAAAGAGAATCTTAACCGTGCTGTAACAGATGAAGATTATTCCCGCCGTCATAATCGCGGCAAGGGCAAAGCCTATGGTCTGCACCCCCGTCTTTATGGAATGAATAGACGTGAGAAATTTCTCTCCATACTGTACATCGTCTATGCCAGGCATTTTCTTAATATCCGAAACGAACGACTTCACGGACTCCGGCGCAACCGCCTGTCGTTTCAACCGTATCTCGATGGAGGCAGACAAGGGGTTTTCGTTCAGCCCCTCAAGGATGTAGTCGGCATCCCGCATCGTGCTTTTTAATTCCCGTAATGCATCGGTCTTTGAGATATATCGGATTTTTTCGACACCCTTGTATTTCTTAATCGAATCAATGATATTCTGAGAATCCGCTTCAGGGATCCCCTCCTTCAGGTAGGCGACAACCGAGAACTTCTCCGGCAGCTTTTTCGTGAAAGAGTCCACATTATAAATGAACAGTACGACGAGCGTCACCACCAGCAGTCCCATTGCTATGGTAAACATGGAAAGGAGATTGATCCACTTCTCATAGCGCAGGCTCTGAAGAGCTATTTTAAAGGAATACGGCACTGCCTTATCCCTTCTCCTCTGCAGTCACGGTTCCACCGTCAAGCTTGACAACCCTTTTCCCGGTGTTCCTGAAGAGTTCCCTGTTGTGCGTAGCAATGAGAACTGTTGTTCCTCTGGCATTTATCTCTTTAAAGGTATTCATGATCCCTGTTGCTGTATCGGTGTCGAGATTTCCGGTCGGCTCGTCGGCAAGGAGTATCGTAGGGTCACCGACTATGGCCCTGGCGATAACAACCCTCTGCTGCTCGCCTCCCGACAGCGCAGAGGGAAAGCTGTCCGTTTTGTGCCTGAGATTCACCATCTTGAGCGCAGCGAAGACCTCTTCCCGAATCTCTTTTTCGGCCACATTCCTCACCCTGAGGGCCAGCGCCACATTGTCAAAAACGTTTTTATTGAAAAGAAGCCGGAAATCCTGGAAGACGATCCCTATAGTCCTTCGTAAAAGGGGAATCGTCGATCCGTCAAGCTTGTCCATCTCCCATTTAGCAATGGTTATCTTGCCAGAATCCGGCAGTTCTGCAGCGTAGATAAGCTTCAGGAGGGTCGTCTTGCCCGCTCCGCTTGGGCCAGTTATAAAAGCCATTTCGCCCTTTTCGATGGAAAGAGTTATATTCCTGAGGGCTGTGTTCGTGTCGTAGTATTTCGATACCTCCTGAAAGTGTATCATAAGGATGTCTTGATGGTTGCTACAATCTCCCCCGCGGTCAGTCCGTACAGTTTCATCAGCTCATCAGGCTTACCGGACCGGCCGAAGGTGTCTCTCACCCCAATCCTTTTTACGGTTACCGGCATTTTCTCTGAAAGAAACTCACACACGGCACTTCCAAGCCCCCCGATAATGGAATGTTCTTCTGCTGTGACGATAAGGCGGGATAATCCGGCTGCCGCAAGTATCGCATCGCCATCGAGCGGTTTGATTGTCGAGACATTGATGACGCCGACATCCAATCCAGCAGTCTCCAATATTTCTTTAGCCTCAAGGGCGATGGATACCATGATCCCTGTTGCAAGGATGTTTGCATCTGTTCCGATATGAAAGGCATACGCTTTCCCTATCCGGAACGTATAATCGTCGGGCAGAATAGTGGGGACCTTAGCTCTTCCCAACCTCACATACACAGGACCGGGGTATTCGCCAACCGCATTGATGACCTGCTCTGTCTCTATGGCATCGGCGGGGACGATAACCGTCATGTCGGGTAAAACCCTCATCAGGGCAATGTCCTCCAGAGCCTGGTGCGATGCGCCGTCCTCACCAACGGTGATTCCGGCATGAGTAGAAACGAGCTTTACATTGAGGTGTGAGTAACAGATAGTTTGCCGAATCTGTTCCCATGCCCTTCCGGTCTCGAAGATGGCGAACGTGGATGCAAAGGGAACCTTACCCGTCAGCGCAATCCCCCCTGCGGTGCCGATCATGTCCTGCTCCGCAATGCCGATATTGAAAAATCTATCGGGAAAGGCATGCGCAAATTTGCTCGTCTTTGTGGAACCGGAGAGATCAGCATCAAGGACGACAATGTCGTCTCTTCTCTTTCCGAGTTCAAGGAGTGCCTTTCCATAAGCATCCCGGGTGGCTATCGCTTTTCTCTCCGTCACCTGAGTCTTCTGTTCGCTGTGTTGAACCCTCTCGCTCATGTGTTACAACTCCTTCAACGCCTTTTCGAGTTCTTCCGGAGTGGGCGTCAAACCATGGTATTCGGCCTTTCCCTCAAAAAAGGAGACGCCCTTCCCCTTTACAGTCCGTGCAATGATAACCGTAGGTCGACCCTTCGCCTTCTCCGCATCATCCAGCGCATGAACTATCTGCTCCATGTCATGTCCGTCGATATCTATCGTATTCCAGCCGAACCCTTTCCATTTATCGGTAATTGGTTCAATACTCATCACATCACAACAGAAACCGTCTATCTGCAAGCCGTTGTTATCGACTATTGCACAGAGATGATCGAGCCGGTAGTGGGCAGCGGTCATTGCAGCCTCCCAAATCTGTCCTTCCTGTAATTCCCCGTCTCCTAAAAGGCAGTAAACCCGCGAGGGGATTCCATCCATCCTCAAGCCCAACGCAATGCCGTTCGCAATGGACAAGCCTTGTCCCAAAGAACCGGTGGACACCTCAATACCCTTCAGGAACTTCGAACTGGGATGTCCCTGAAGAGGGCTGTCGATTCTGCGAAGCGTCTTGAGCAGGGATTTATCAAAGTACCCTGTGAGGGCAAGGACTGCATAAAGGAGGGGAGCTGCGTGCCCCTTTGAGAGCACAAATCTGTCCCTCTCTCTCCAAGACGGCTCTTCCGGACGGTGTTTCATTTTGCAAAAAAAGAGAGCAGCTAAGATATCGGCGGCGGAGAGGGATCCGCCCGTATGGCCTGAACCTGCCTCTGTCAGCATCTTGAGTATCTCTCTTCTGAGCTCTTTCGCACGCTGGCATAAATAAGGGGTATCCTTCTTAAGCGGCGTTGCCTGATTCATCGGTCCTTCACGTTGCGGGATATATGTTCAAGGAGAATATCATCAAGACTCCTGCTGTCCCTCTCAGAAACCTTCTGCTTTTCCGGTTGTTTTACGGGCTCTTCCCGCTTCATACTTTCAGATGGGTCCTGTACCTGAATGCCTCTGTCTTCATCGTGCGAAGGAGGTTCTTTTTCACCTGTAGATTGTTCCTCAATAAGCTTCCCAGCAATCAGTCCTTTCATCATCTCTTTATGCTGCGCCTTCATCATTTCTCTAACCTGATTTTCAAAATTAGGGCGTTCCACGAGGTCGGCATAGCTCGTTTTTCTGGATCTGAGGATAGCGCCCTCGTGATAGAGGAGTGTTAAAAGGGTATGTTTTCCCGGACCGCTGTCCTCTGTCTGTACGTGGTAGATCTTCCCCTTGTACCGGATATTCGTATTAAACCCAATCAGCATACCTGACACCCCAAAATCCTCTGTTTCCCCAGGGGAGCAACCTCAGCGCATTTACCCAGGCAAATACGCTCTATTATACATTTGATGAGTCTGGATATACAAGACACAAGATGCCTGTTTCAGGAATTCTGCGACAAATCCTAAAAACTCATAGATGAGGAAAGGGGTTTTTCAGGGAAAGGCAGATTCGGCTAGGAGGTGATTTCGGGTATCAAGCGCGCGGTTTTGTGGCGCAAGGGGGAGAGCCTCACGCAACTCATATCCCCATGAGGTGCATATCCCGGTGAGGAATCGTAGCGAAAACCCGGCATGCTAATCGTCATGAGAACGGTTCCAATGGTCTCGTGGAATTATTCATACATGGTTTTAGAAACGGTCTGTACCGTCCTGAGAAATGATGATCACTCCAGAGGGTCTTTCATCCCTGCCTCGCGAAAACCTCTTTCCCTGTAAAGGCAACTGTCACAGCTTCCGCACGGTTTCCCATTGGGTTGCGGGTCATAACAGCTCCA
>DMNE01000374.1:0-6320 GCA_003453735.1 Nitrospiraceae bacterium
GTAAGTGTATCAATTCCTGCACAGTGAGATGTAGTCGGTGAAAGCGAGATCGTCAGACAACCTTATTCACATACCAGAGACCGTGCGAAATTCGGGACAAAACTTTCTTTTTCGAAGGAGCGAGGTATTGACTGTTCAGTTCCGAGAGAAAGCAACACCGCCAGCCATCACCCTGGAAGCTCATGACATAAACTGGCATGGATTTTGTTCTCGATTGCGGCGTGCGTGGTACGGGACAAAGTCGTCGCCGGTTGCACGATCTGGAATATGTTGACTATCAGGTGGACTTCGGAGTCCCCGCTTCTCACAGTACATGACAGGAAAGATGAACAACAAACTGGACTAGGTTACAAGCGGAAAATGTAAGATGCCCTAAATTGGCAGCGGCTCCTCTCCCGTCTCGTGCATCATAAAATTATCCTACTCACATTAAGCAGTTTTGTCTCCTCATATTTCCGAACTTCTTCGTAATTGTATTTTCTTGTACGGTAACTCTTCTTTAGAACGTAGCCCAGCCGCATATCATTTTTGTTTAGCCAATCGTGCAGGAATTCCTTTTCGACCAATAAACTCTGACCGTGGGGAATTGGTATGCTTCTGTTGTATCTTTCTTTTAATCCTTCAAGCCAATCAGTATACACAGCCACAATTCCACCCTCGTTATCTTCATAACGCCAATGATCTCTACCCATTACACTTCTTAAGTTTTCTGACAGCGCAGGACTTAGGTTAAACGGAGTATCGTAATCTCTAAAATACTGCCATAGAGCTATACATAAGTCCCTCTCCCTAGCGACGATAGGAGTAATGAGAATATCCCTTAAAGTGAAAGTCTCACATCGTAACGGAAGATGATTTTCGCGGTCTTCGAGAAAGTTAAACGGCTTTGCAGTCCTTGAAGGAATCGTGACCAGTGAGGGACGATAAAAAAGGTTTTCGCCTATTTCTTCAGCACTCGGCCATTCTGAACCTACTACCTTGTACGCAAAGGCTATTAAAAGAAAAGAATGAGATGGATCGCTTTCTTCCGATCCTTCCGCTGGTTCTATTGCGCCTGCAGCGGCAACCAACAGCTTTCCTTCCCGACTCTCAATTAGCTGTTCAAGTGGATTTCTGAATGAGATAGAGACAAGTGGCTGTCCCTCACCACTGGTTGCAGTTGAAGATGCAAGTCTCGGCCACCATTCAGGAGCACGACCGGGTAGAATTTTCCATCTAGATAATTCAACTGGGAGCGTGGCATAAGCATATTTGAGATAAAAATCTTTGGAAATATTTCCGGATCTATAGAAATGTTGCAAGACTCTCAGGAATGCTGATCTGTATGCCTCGCTAATTTTTGATGAAAAACCCGTTAAAAACTCACCATGTTCACTGCGGCCGTAAAAGTAAACTTGGTTGGAATCAAATGTAATTTCGGCATCCTTCAGAATCGCTTCAAAAGTGAAAGCCCATTGCTTTATAAACGGCTTTCCGGTCATTCTCTCGATATTCGCCCCTCTTTCCATATAGATAGGAGCAACGAAAGTGCTTCCCTACTTATTGAAATAATTTCCTGGAGAAAAATCATTCGGGACCAATGCAATGTTCCCGAAGATTGGCAGCTCGGGTTTCGATACTCCTGATAGAGAAGCTATCTCGTCAAAAAGCTTTTCTATTACCTCTGAATTTAGCGCAACAGATCCGGCAATAATGTTGGCATCAACATATTTAAGGTGCTCCGGCTCCACCGCAACATAGAAGGCCTTGATGATTGGCAACAGGCCCATAGCTACCGAACTCCCCATCTTCTGCACTCGAATCCATGACAGCAATTCATTTAATATGTTCAGCTTTTCCTCACTCGTACAGAGTAAGTTACCCAAAGAAAAAGCCGCGCGTTCCCTTACGAGTGGACTAGGCCAAATCAGCCTTCTAATTAAAATATTAAGCTCAGTAATTTTTCCTTCTTCGCCGGCCCAAGCGGGTAATTTCAAGTTAGTATCAGCCATCAGAGACTCTGCGAATTGTACACTGGCCTCAGTAATCATCTCTGCTTTGATTAAATCTTCAAACAAGAGAAAGAACTCGACTCCCCTGGACAATGGGACATGATATTGTGAGCTTGTTTCAAAAAATTCCAGATATCTTTGTGGGTATTTCTCTTTAAGAAATTTCCAACGGCCTTCTGCTTTCTTCTTGTCTGTCCAATATCGATTCCAGCCATGATCCTTTTCTTGCGCTTTACATAAAAGATCAAAGGCAGCCTCATTATCAAATTCATAAGCAAGTGGATAGACCTGATCAAGAATTTCTCCCGATAGTGCCTGGATGCCATGCTTGTCAATTATTTCTTTGAGAACGTGATAAAGATATTCTCTATCACCGTCCTTCAGCCAATAATTCAACCATCGCTGCAAATAATCCGTCTGCTCCCACCGGTTCTTAAAAGTGCTTTCGAGATAATCAAATAAATTATCCGGACTCACCGCTGAATAGTCCTGCTGAACGTCGCGGCCAGTGTCAGAAGCAGATTGCCCTTCCTCTTTTTTGTAATTTATTTTCCCAAGATAAGACTCGATAACGGAAACTGCCCGTCCAGCGCCTTCATTGTTTTCGGACATGGTTTTGAGTTGGGAAAAGGAATCACTGTCCAAAGCAGTGCTAGCCAAAGCAACTTGTACATCGTTCGCCATCGGCAGAGATCTAATGACAAATTTAAACAGGTCTTCGGCATGATATAGATCTTCTTGATCAGCAGTCCAAGAATAGTATTTATATAACAGGCTCGGATTCTGCTTAGCTAAAATATCGGCCAACTCAACTGGCAAATGATTGGTTTCATCGCCGTCAGTATATTCGCCGACATTATCAACGAGGGGAATAACTCTGCTTATCCAGTCATCTATTTTCTCCCTGCTCACGCCGCCTTCGGCGCAGAGTTCTATTGCCTCTAAGACTTCGAACAAGAAGACATCCTTGTGATAGCCATAACCCAGAAGATTATCAGCCGCCTTCTTGAGAGCCCGTTGCGATAAGCCAATATCGTTATATAGGCGCGCCAGTTTCGAAATCTTGGCATACTCAGCGGCTCTCTCCGGAAAATAGCCTACGGTCGAGGATAAATTTTGAATCTGATCATCACGGATTGATTCAAATGTTTCTTGAGTAAACAGTTCAATTTCTTCATCGAGTGCGATATCAGCTAAATCTCCCTTACTGAGAAAAGATGGGATTGCAGTGATAAGAGTATAGTCTGACTGCGTTATCCTGAAATCAATATCTAAATATCGCATCAGCTGAATAATTTCCGCAAAGACTTTTTTAACTGCATCTTTAAACGCACGCTGAAAATTCAACCTAGAACGGTCTTCTGGCCACTTCAGTTCCTCAAGATCCGTAAAGGACTCAAACAGATCGCCATATGCAAGTGTTCGTTTTTGTATGTTGGCAGAAACCTTTGTGGCTAAATCCAGCAATTTACACGTGGCCATCAAGGGCCACGGACCGGATGCCTCATCAATCCAACTACTGATTGTGTCGCCCTTTCCAGTAAGGCTGTACAGCAAACCGATCAAAAATTGCTCGTAAAAAAACTGGCTCCATCTTACCCTCTCCTCCTCAGCAAACTCCTGTATAGTTTCCGGAAATATGTCGTATTGAGGAAGAGCAGGTATACCGCTGACGTCATGGCCGCCCATTAACAGATAAAGCTGGCATTCATGCGTCAAATTCTCCTCTCTCTGCAAGTATTCCAAAACGAAATCGGCCTTGTATCGGAGACCATGCCGCGCACATTCAACAAGCACCTTTTCCTTTTCAGTAGTCGTAAGCTCACGCTGGAGAAGGCTGTTTATCCTTTTCTTTTGGCCAAGTCGGAGCAACTGTCGCGAGTAGATAGCGAAGAGATTATCAGAGATTCCGGAGTCCCTAAACTGGATAATATATTTATATACTCTCTCCAAGTTATCGCGACGATCATAGGACACAATCTTAATCAGGGCAACGGTCACAGGGGGCAAGGCCCTGTTCGAAGATTCGTGTTTCGCTGGCCTTTTAATCAGAAGGTCGATAAGTTCGTCCATTGTAAATGCCCTGCCAGTGTCGTTGGCCAATTTGGCGAGCGTTGGCAAGGTCTCAGTGGGCAATGAACTATAGTCAAGATAATCGAAAATCATCGCATTATTCTGCATCGCTTCTTGCCATATTAGCTGCGTCGCTTCTTCCACAAAATCCTGTGAATTCAGATAATATGTGTGAAGGTAGGAAAGCTGAAGTGCTTTACCCAAATCTTTTTTTTCGAAAGCAGCGCGGACAGCGAGTCTCATTTGATTGGAAACCTGTTCCGGATTACATGGATGAGAAATTGAGTCTATTAGCCATTGTCGATCTATCTCCAAAATAGGCTCGCTATTTCCTAATTCATACTCAATGATCTTTAACTCAGCCCATTTCAGGTAATCATAATTCGACTGCTCCAGCCATTTCTTAACATTATTTTTGATGGCTATCTTCTGTTGTAGCAGTTCGGGGCGATCTTTTAAAAAAAGAGCGAAACTGTTGTGATAGACGCTCAGATGTCGCCTAGAATTCCGTTTGATCAAGTGAGAAATTGCATTAAACGCGCCGGTAATATCAGCTGGGTTTCCTATTGCGAATGAAACGCATTCTATCAATTGCCGTTCCGTGAAAAGAAAGTTGACGCTTGCAATGGTAAGTAAGAGCGTTTTTGCGTCGCCTGGGTTATGATTCCAGTGAGACTCGTAATATTGTTCTATTCCTTCACTATACGGGATAAGGTCATTACAGGAATAGTCTGTTACAAGGCTATCTCTGAAGAAATTTTTCAATTGTTGTAACGTGTATCGTAAATGAAGCGGATTGCCGTCGGTTAATGAAAACAGCTTTTCAATTAAGTTATTGATTTGCTCTTCATGGTCCGGCAAATGAAGGTCAGTTTTATTGGTGCGGATAAGTTTTGAAACGGCCGTTTTGCTTAATCCTTTTATTTCCAGCCATTCATTATCCGGACATTTCTCAAAGACTATTTGCGGTAAGTGTGATTTGGCTATTGCCTGCATGCCTATGACAATCCAAACACCAGGCTGAGGATAACAGATTTCTTTTAAAAAATTTTCCAGCTCTTCTTTTGCGCCATATCGCAAAACATGGTCCAAACCGTCGATTATGATTACAAATGATTTCTTCGAGCGACCGAGCTCTGTGGCAATCGCGACAACGAATTCTCTGATGGGTATTTCCTTTGAATTCATATTGGCAAGCCTGCCAAGCTCTCGCCTGTGCGACTTAAATTGTGCCTTCAAAGCTTCAATAACGCGGTCTGCGTTTAGGCGCTCTTGCGGATTTGAATCTTCGGGCGAGATATGGTAATGATGCTTGATAGATATTATGTTTGCTTCATTCAATTCTTCATCGAGCTTTGACAAATAGACGCTTTTTCCAACACCAGGTTTGCCGAAAACGACCCTAATACCCCCTTCTGGTTTTTGCAAATCAGCAAGGAATGCTCGATGCCTATCGGAATCGAAAAATTCAAAATCCGGCGGTATACTAAACTGCTCGTCTAACGGCTTAGGGCTATCAAATTCGCACCACCTACGAACTGTATCAATATCGAGTCGTCTCGGTTGGCGTTGACGGCACTCTTTCCTTATTTGATGAAGAAGATTTGTTACCCCGGATTCTGTCGCCTTAAGGTTGACATAGAAGAAATCTCTTATTTTATTTTCCAGTTTGTCATCGGCAAGATCTTCCTGATTAAACCGAAAATGAAAGATGTTAAAAAGTCTTTCCAGCTGTTGATCACCTGCTTCAGCAACTATCCGTTCGTAAAGACTGCTGTTATCACTTTTGATTTGCTCAATATTCAGCTTATCCCCATTCAAATAGGTGCTGATTTCTGCAGCCGCATGCCCGTTCGTAATAAAAAAAGCTGCCTCGGTCTTGTCTAACCGCGTCAATAACGACTGCGTCCATTTTTTGAGAATGGACGTGCCCCGTGGGCGAACCGGAATCAATAAGTCATCCCAAGTCCATTCATTGGTTTCATCCTGGCGATGTTTAACTTGGTAAAAGCTGTAAAAGCCTTTTGAACTCAGGCAGACAATATCATCCAAGAAAAATCTGCCCGGAATATCGTCATCATNNATCATCAGGAGCAGTCTCAAATTGAACCCACTTGTATTTATCTGGGTCAAGCAACCACTCGCCCAATAAATTAAGGCCCCAATAATCTTGGTAGTCAAAGCCGCTTCTAACTGGACTGGTGGGATTAATATGAGCCATTTTTATGCGTGAGAACCTCCCCGATTTTTGGAGCA
>DMNE01000374.1:6340-6533 GCA_003453735.1 Nitrospiraceae bacterium
TTGAACAGCTGCTCAAGAAAGAACATTTTTATTAAAGGTTCTCAGTTCCTCTTCTGTCCCAACAGCGCAAGGGTCGGACGGGGTCAGGTCTTTCATTTTGATCTATTCAGTTATCAAAAGTTTCGACCGGAAGTCCTCACTTCCGAGTACCTCGTGTAACTGCGGACTATCAGGTGTTATCGAAATCTTCAGA
>DMNE01000301.1 GCA_003453735.1 Nitrospiraceae bacterium
CCATAATCCCCGGCAAATTTCAACTTAGTTTAGTAATGGTTCCCCGTTATTCTGCCAAGATGGAAAATGCGGCTACTATAAGTGTTCAAGCGGTGCCCTGTAACTGTTGCAACCTCCAATGCATGCGGAAAAGTCAGAAAAGCCGTCACTGTTATAGAACGGAAAAGTGAGGTTTCCCCCTAGATTTAAGATTTGATGGCTGTTTTTTTGCGTATTTGCAAAAAGGAACCTCTTCTTTCTCATTTCTGCAAAAGGGTTCGTTTGAGTTCCCTTGCATTTGAGCGACATGTTACTTGGCATGGAATCTGCTTTCAATTAAGACAACGAAAGGAGGACAAGAAAGATAAAAACAACATAGTAGATGTTTTTAAGATCTGGAAGCCTCTTGAAGCTCATGCAGCGACCAATGAGTAGCACAGACAGGCGCGGGGGAGCCTGCCGGCACGAAAAGCAGGGTATTCTCCCCCGATCGTATCCACTGGCATCGTTTCACGAGAGGGGGAAGGCATGAAGGCGAAAGAGTTCTCTAAGGCATTGCTTTACCATCTGAATTGGAAAGTTCGTATCAGAAGGTTCCTTGAAGGGAAAGGACACATGGCACAATCAGACTTCGCTTCTCCTCAAGACTGTTGCCTTAAGAAATGGATCTGTTCTCGAGAAATAACTCAATATGCATCGCGTCCGGAAATATTGGAACTTGAGACACTGCACACCGAGATGCATGAAATCGCTAAGCGCATTTACGAGCTGAAGGTGTCAGGTCATGATCGCGCTGCGCGGCAGGAATTCAAAAAAATGGATGAAGCAACAGAGAAGCTGTTATTGTTGTTAAACACCAGAAAGATAATAAACAATAACTAGGCCTTTTCTGACTTGGATCGTTTGTACAAAAAGAAGTCAGCCTGTACGTCTGCCTGAGGAATCCAGAGCTGAGGATGACTAACAAATTCTCTGAAGACTTTATTATTCGGTGATAGAGAAACCTGTGTTATATACTATGTGATATACTATAAGAAGAAAGAGTTACGGAGAACAGAAAATACCAGCCATTTACGGAAACATAGCCGGCCTTAAAGGAACACAAATCCATGCCCTCGAACGGATTTATCGAAGAAGGACCCCGCAAAACAGGATTGTCGCCCCTGAATTCGCCAGGTACATTACAGAACTGTCAGCAGAGCTCGGCCGTCAGATCGGCTTGCTTATAACAAGATCCGGCAGTGTCACCCATGTTATCGTAGGAGACGCAAAGGGGATTCTCATCCCCGAACTTCCGGATTTTCCGATCGGTCGAAAGCCACTCAGAGGTCTCAGGCTCATTCATACGCATTTGAAGGGGGAACCTCTGGATCAGGATGACCTCACAGACCTTTCGCTCCTGAGATTTGACCTTATCGCAGCTATTGGCATACGGGATTCCCTTCCTGATGACATCTTTATTGCTCATCTCATGCCGCAGGATTCTGAGAGATCTATAGAGATATTGCCTCCCCAAGACTTCTATCAGTCGGATATGGAGTTTCTTCCATTTATCAACGCCCTTGAAGATGAGATGCAGCGACGCAGGACATTTGACCAGAACGATAAAAGGGAAAAGGCTATCCTCATCAGCGTATCGACAAAGCCAAAGTATGCCCAGGAAGACTCCATGGAAGAACTTAAGGAGCTCGCCTTCTCAGGCGGTGTCCTGGTCCTCGACACGGTAATTCAGAGGCCAAAGGAGATAAACCCGAGGTACTTGCTGGGCATGGGCAAGTTAAAAGAGGTCATTATCAACGCGATGAATAAAGGGGCAACGCTCCTGATATTTGATCAGGCACTGAATCCGTCCCAGATAAAGTCGATCGGGGAATTGACAGAACTGAAGGCAATAGATCGTCCCCAGTTAATCCTTGACATATTCGCCCAGCGCGCCCACAGCCGGGATGGCAAGGTGCAGGTGGAGCTTGCCCAACTGAAATACCGGCTTCCGAGGCTCACCGGAAAGGGGACCGCCATGTCACGGCTCATGGGAGGGATCGGAGGAAGAGGTCCGGGCGAGATGAAGCTGGAGGTTGACAGGAGGCGGGTTCGCGACAGGATCAGTCTGCTGGAGAGGGAACTGAGATCCCTCTCCGAGGCGCGGCGTCAGCGCAAACAGCGAAGGGTCGAAACAGGCATCCCCATTGTATCAATCATCGGATATACAAACGCAGGGAAATCGACTCTTCTGAATGCCCTTACCAAAAGTGACACGTTTGTTGAGGACAAAATGTTTGCGACCCTTGATACCTCAAGCAGAAGGCTCAGGTTTCCCAGAGAACGCGAAGTGATCATCACCGATACGGTTGGTTTCATCAGAGATCTTCCGAAAGACCTCGT
This sequence comes from Nitrospiraceae bacterium, assembly GCA_003453735.1. Lineage (GTDB taxonomy): Bacteria > Nitrospirota > Thermodesulfovibrionia > Thermodesulfovibrionales > UBA9159 > UBA9159. Next base: position 2,362 of record DMNE01000301.1, read on the forward strand.
GGCAGCATTTAAATCAACCCTTGAAGAGCTTGAAGACGCAGACCTCCTCATACACCTGGTGGATATCTCAAACCCTCGGTTCGAGGACCATATCGCCTCCGTCAGAAGGATACTGGGGGAGCTCAACCTCGCCCAAAGGGAACAGCTTCTCGTGTTCAACAAAAGCGATCGCGTTGCAACGGAAGTGGGCGAAAACATCGCAACGAGATTCAATGCGGTCGCCATTTCTGCCATCAATTCTTCAACCTTTAAACCCCTCCTGGACGCGNNCACGCTTATTTTTGTAAAAGGGGGGAGAAAGACTCACATGGAATTCAAGCCAAAGTGGATAGCTTGGGAGATTACCAGGAGATGCAACCTGAAGTGCGTCCACTGCCGCTCTTCCTCCGAGCTGGAAGTGAAGGGGCATCCTGATTTTCCTACGGAAGAAGCCTTCAGGATACTCGATGACATCGCAAGCTATGCACAGCCGGTCATTGTGTTGTCAGGCGGAGAGCCTCTTATGAGACACGATGTCTTTGCCATAGCGAAATACGGCTCCGCGAAGGGATTACGTATGTGCCTCGCCACGAACGGGACGCTCATAACGGATGAACTGTGCGGGAAGATAAAGGAAGCTGAGATAAGAATCGTTTCCCTGAGTTTAGACGGCTCGACCGAGAAGTTCCATGACAATTTCAGGAATGAAAAGGGAGCCTTCAAGGGAATTACGAACGCGGCGCGCTTGTTCAAGCGGTACGGGATAGAATTCATTATCAATTCATCCTTCACCAAAAGGAACCAGGAAGAGATACCAAGAGTATACAAACTCGCCAAAGAGCTCGGAGCGACAGCATGGTATATGTTCATGATTGTTCCCACAGGCAGGGGTGAGGAGATCATGAACGAACTCATATCCAAGGAGGACTATGAGGAGATTCTTGAGTGGCATTACCAGATGGAGAAGGATGAACATGATATGCTCGTAAGGCCCACCTGTGCACCCCACTATTATCGGGTCGTGCTGCAGAAGGGGAAAGAGGAGGGCGTAAGATTTGAGCGGCGAACCCTCAAGTTCTCGACCGGCGGCTCAAAGGGCTGCCTCGCGGGACAATTGATATGCCTTATCAATGTGGACGGCGACGTGCTGCCCTGCAGTTATTTTCCACAATCAGCAGGGAATGTAAAGGAGCAGTCATTCAAAGAGATCTGGGAGAATTCCGAGCTTTTCAGGGACCTCCGGGATTTCAAGAAATATAAAGGACGGTGCGGGTCCTGCGAATACATCAACGTCTGCGGCGGCTGCAGGGCGCGATCGTACTCGATACACGGCGATTACCTCGAAGAGGAGCCGTTCTGCGGCTATACACCGCTGAAGATGCAGCCAAAGGTAGTGCATAAATAAAGGTCTCACGGAATAAGGAATCAATTTAGCGAAACCAGCGCCCCTGCGAACGTTACAGAGTGAGAAGACAGAGCATGCTATTACAAGAATTTTGTTGTTTTCTCTTTGAGCGCTGCGTTTTCTGTTCTTGCGTTTACGTTTAAAGATACAGAGGAGAAAAAATGAAAGATACTTTTCTAAGGGCATGTCGTGGTGAAAAAACTGATTATACACCTGTGTGGCTTATGCGGCAGGCGGGAAGATACCTCCCTGAGTATCAGGCCGTCCGCACCGAGGTGGATTTTCTTACGCTCTGCAAGACGCCTGAGCTCGCCGCAAAGGTTACAAAGCAGCCTGTCGATATACTCGGTGTTGATGCCGCGATACTCTTCTCCGATATCCTAATACCCGTTGAGGCCATGGGTATGCATCTGGAGTTTTCCGACAAGAAGGGACCGGTTTTGAGTGACCCCGTGAGAAGCAAGGCAGCGGTTGACCGTTTGGTCATCCCTGACACTGAAGACAGCATGCCCTTTGTCTTAGAAGCCATAAAGATCCTCCGAGCGGAACTCACTGTTCCCCTCATCGGCTTTTCAGGCGCGCCCTTCACCCTTGCCACATACATGATCGAAGGCGGTAGCACAAAGAATTTCTTGAACACCAAGAAGATGATGTTTCAGCACCCGGGCCTTTTTCATCTTTTTTTGGACAAGATCACCTCAACGGTCATAGCATACCTGTTGTCTCAGATAAAGGCAGGCGCGCAGGCAGTCCAGCTTTTTGACAGCTGGGCCGGAGTCCTCAGCCCGGAAGACTATAGAGAGTTTGCTCTTCCGTATGTGAAGAGGTCGATCTCTGAGCTCAAGAAGGAGACTGTGCCGATAATATATTTTGTGAACGACTGTGCCGGGCTCCTCAGTGAAATCAAGAAAACCAGAGCTGATGTCCTGGGCGTCGACTGGAGGGTCGACCTCCGCGATGCGGTTAAGAAAATAGGCAAGAAATTCGTGGTGCAGGGAAACCTTGATCCCTGTGCGCTGTTCCTCCCAAAAGAAAAGATCGAGGAGCGTGTAAAGGACATTCTCTGGAAAGGGGAGTTCGCGCGGGGCCATGTCTTTAACCTTGGCCACGGGATATTACCAGAGACCCCGGTTGAGAATGCCCGGGCGATGGTCGAGGCTGTTCACAGGTTTAGCGAGCGATGACCGGAAGTGAAAAAAACGATCGCTGAAGCGTCCAAACTAGCCTTCATCTATTTTGCGTTAGCCATAACGTACATTTACTTCTCGGACCGGATGGTGGAAGCCACCATTCATGACCCGCATCTGCTCAGCGTTGCGCAGACGTACAAAGGTATTGTTTTTGTCACCTTCTCCTCAGTCCTTATTCTTTTGTTAGTCTGGAAAGGCCAGACGGAAAACGAGAGACTCCGCATTGAACTCGAAGAAAAGGTAAAGGAGAGGACTTCGAAGCTTGAGGATGCGATGCTCCTTGCGGAGTCGGCCAATAAGGCAAAGTCGGAATTTCTTGCCAATATGTCCCATGAATTGAGAACCCCTCTGAATGCAATCATCGGCTTCTCAGAGGCTCTGATGAGCGGGATTTACGGGCCTGTCGATCCAAGTCACATCAACCACCTGAAATCCATCTTCGTCAGTGGCGAGCGCCTCTTGAACTTGATAAACAGCATCCTGGATCTGAGCAAAATAGAAGCAGGTCTTATGAATCTTGAGCAGCGGGAATTCTCGTTGAAAGAGCTCATACGGTCCAGTGCAGACTTGTTCAGAGGGAAGGCGATGACGCACACCGTCACCGTAGAGTATCAGGTGGAGGACAACCTTGATGCAATTGTTGCTGACGAGCGGAAACTTAAACAGATACTTTTCAGCCTGCTTTCCAACGCGATTAAATTCACTCCGGAGGGAGGGAGTGTCCTCATTGCAGCGCGAAGAGTTCAGAGGCCCGTTCATGCGTATGCAGATGCCCGACAGGCTACCGGACAAGGAATCGCAGAGCAGCCTGATGACAACAACCTTTTGGAAATTGCTGTCAAGGATACCGGTATCGGGATAGCCGCTGAAGACATCCCAAGGTTGTTCCAGCCGTTTCAGCAACTTGAGTCTTCGTTTCAAAAACGATACGCAGGCACGGGACTCGGCCTTTCACTCACCAAACGGCTTGTAGAGCTCCATGGCGGCGGTATCCGGGTGGAGAGTGAGAAAGGGAAAGGGAGTGCATTTATCTTTTCGATTCCGCTGAGAGGAAATGTGTGATATAGTTTAAAGAGACTACTGAAGAGTAGGTGCACTAAGCGTCGCAACGTTATACCTTCACAATGAAGATAGATAGACCACATGAGTTGACCAGCTTCACAGGCAAATCAGTTCAGACACAGCAAAGAGCAGACCGGGAAAAGATACTCAAGGCATACAGGTTGAAGACGGCCAACGGATATTACACCCATGAGCAGCACCTTGAATATGTCGGGCAGAAGGCAACTGCAAATAAGAAAGGGCTCGTGTATTTTCGTGTGTCAAGTTCCGGACAGAAAGGCGATCTAATACACCAAGAAAGTACGCTTAGTGTTCTCATGTGCCAACGCATTGAAAAGCACTCTCCGTGAGAGTGCGAGAACATTCTTTATGGAGAGGATGCGCATTCTTCTTCCCCCTGGCCTTGCCACCCAGGATGGAGTATGCTGCGCATAGAAAAGATGAAGGGAAAAATCCTTATTGTTGAAGATGACACCGTAAACAGGACATTCTTCGAGTCCCTCCTGAGAGAAAAGGGCTATCAGGTCCTTAGCGCAATGGATGGGGAGGAGGCACTCGCCTTAATTAAACGGGAGTCGCCTTCGCTGATACTCATAGATGTAAGTATTCCAAAGGTGACGGGTGTAGAGGTTTTGAGACAGAGCAGAGAACAGGGTTTGTTGACCGGGAAAAAGGTATACGCCCTTACCGGTTCGCTGGCCCGTGAGATAGAGGAAGCGGGTTTTGATGGTATCATTACAAAGCCCGTGAGGCTTGAACAATTCCTGGAAACTATAAAAAAGGCCTTGGAGTAGACGCCGTCCATCCCGGTCATCTGGATGGGGAGGTTACGGACAATTAAGCAGATACTGGTTGTTGATGACGATGAATTAAACCTGAACTTTATGGCATCGATGCTTCAGGCACAGGGGTACACGGTACAGACGGCAAACAATGGCAAACATGGCCTCGACATAGTGCAGGGGTCTCTGCCTGATGTCATACTGCTCGATATCATGATGCCGGAAATGGATGGCTANNGCCCTCGATGACAGGAAATCCAGGCTGGAAGGATTCAAACTGGGGGCTGCCGAGTTTGTGACCAAGCCGGTAGATAGGGTTGAACTAACGCTTCGCATTCAAAACCTTGTGAAGGTTAAGGAATACGGAGATTTTCTCAGGGATTACAACAAAACCCTGGAAAGTATGGTCCATGAGCGAACCCTCCAGCTCGAGACGGCATATAAGGGGCTTGAGGATGCCAATGTAAGGATAAAATCCGCATACCTCGACACCATATACAGGCTCACCATGGCTGCAGAATATAAGGATGAGGCCACGGCAAACCACCTCAGGAGAATGAGCTTTTACGGCCAGCGGATTGCTCAAGAGATAGCGATGCC